>CAZDEI010000046.1:0-7037 GCA_964504325.1 uncultured Eubacteriales bacterium
TCTTTGGATAGATCAAATTAGATCGGGCAGCCCGATAACGATTACCGATGGCAGCATGACCCGCTTTATAATGTCGCTTGACGAGGCGGTGGATCTTGTTTTGTTCGCCTTCGAGCACAGTGAAAGCGGAGACATTCTTGTTCAGAAGGCACCTGCCTGCACTATCAGGACACAGGCAGAGGCGGTTTGCGAGCTCTTCGGCGGTGACAAGAGTGCCATAAAGGTCATCGGAATCCGCCACGGCGAAAAGATGTACGAAACTCTGCTCACCAACGAGGAATGCGCACATGCCGTCGATATGGGCAACTTCTATCGTGTCCCATGTGATAAACGAGGCCTGAATTACGATAAATATTTCAATAAGGGTGATGCCGAAAGGAATACCCTGACCGAATTCAACTCCAACAACACCGAGCTTTTGAATGTTGAGCAGACCAAGGCGAAGATTGCCTCTCTTGCCTATATTCAAGAGGAGCTCGCAAAAGCGGAGAAGTGATATGAACACAAGAGCTTTGCTGAAGTCCTTGATTGACGGCAGATCGCCTGCTATGAAATTCGCGATTTGGGTGTACAACAGGCTTCATTTAGGAAACAGCTGCAGCATCAAAAAGCTCGGGGGTAACACCTATAAGGCAAGCCTTGTGCTCAGCAAGGGCACTCGGGTAAAAATCAAGGGCAAGCACAATGAAATTCTCATCTCTCCCGGAACAAGGCTCAACAGCTGCAGGATATTTATATTCGGCGATAATAACAGGGTTACGGTAGGAGAGTACTGTACCTTGAATAATGTTGAAATATGGATAGAGGACAGCAACAACGAGGTGCATATAGGCGAGCTTCAAGCTTTGCCGGAGCAACGCATATCGCCTGCATCGAGGGCACGGGAGTCAGCATCGGCAAGGATTGCATGCTTTCTGCCAACATAACCCTGCGTACCGGTGACAGCCATTCCGTAACAGACCTTGAGGGCAACAGAATAAACCCTTCAAGGAATATAAAAATAGGCAACCGGGTTTGGGTCGGTAATTCGGTTATAATGACAAAAGGCACGGTTGTTTCGGACAATTCGGTTGTCGGAACGGGAAGCGTTGTGACAAGGCGCTTTGAGGACGGCAATATTGTGATTGCCGGAAACCCCGCAGGGGGCAGTGAAAAGCGGTATTTCGTGGGACAGGAAAAGGCTGCCTATTAAGGAGTAATTATGAATATTCTTATCACGGGCGCCGACGGCTTTGTCGGCAAAAATCTTACTGCGGCATTAAAGAATATAAGGGACGGCAAAAACAGAACACATCCCGAGCTCTGTATAGATGAGCTTTATCTTTACGATATCGATACGCCCGAGGAGGTTTTAGAGGAGGGCTGTGAAAGGGCCGACTTTGTTTTCAACCTTGCCGGAGTCAACCGTCCGAAAGCCGAGGATGAGTTCATGCAGGGTAATTTCGGCTTTGCCTCACGGCTGCTTGATATGCTGAAAAGACACGAAAATACCTGCCCCGTCATGCTTTCGTCCTCAACACAGGCCTCCCTCTTGGGTCGTTTCGAGGGCAGTGTGTACGGAGAATCAAAAAGAGCGGGGGAGGAGCTGTTTTTCGAATACGGCAGACAGACGGGAGCACGGGTGCTCGTGTATCGCTTTCCAAATATTTTCGGAAAATGGTGCAGACCGAATTACAACAGCGCCGTGGCCACCTTCTGCCACAATATCGCAAACGGCTTGGATATAACGGTCAACGATCCAACCGTGGAATTGGAGCTTGTATATATCGATGATCTCGTAGAAGAAATGCTTCTGGCTCTGTCCGGCAGACAGCATGCCTGTGAATTCAGCGGTGCGGATTTTGTCCTTGCCGACGACGGACGCTACTGTGCTGTGCCCGTTACACACAGGGTGCTGCTCGGAGATATCGTCGCAATGCTGAGGGAATTCGAGGCACAGCCCGACACGCTTCTCATGCCCGAGATTTCGAAGGGAAGCCTTAAGAAAAAGCTTTATTCCACATATCTTTCCTATCTGCCCGAGGACAGGGTGAAATTCCCCTTAAAGATGAACACCGACGCTCGCGGCTCCTTTACCGAGCTGTTAAAAACTCAAAAATGCGGTCAGTTCAGCGTGAATATCTCAAGGCCCGGAATTACAAAGGGTCAGCATTGGCACGATTCAAAATGGGAGCTTTTCATAGTTGTATCGGGGCACGCGCTTATCAGACAGCGAAAAATCGGCACGGAGGAGGTGCTGAGCCTTGAGGTATCGGGTAAAAAAATCGAGGCTGTGCATATGCTTCCGGGTTATACTCACAGTATAACGAATCTTTCCGAAGCCGAGGAGCTTGTCACGCTTATGTGGGCGAACGAGCAGCTTGATCCCGAGCGTCCCGATACCTTTTCGGAGACGGTTTGACATTATTCGACAGGCAAACACAGAAACTCAAAAAAGGAGTATCTCCATGGAAATCAAAACGGATTACAGCGATATACATTTCAAGGACGACGGCAGACTGAAGCTTTTGATAATTGTGGGCACCCGACCCGAGATAATACGCCTTTCGGCCGTTATAAGCAAGTGTCGCAGATATTTTGACACTATTCTCGCGCATACGGGTCAAAACTATGATTACAATCTCAACGGAGTGTTTTTCAAGGATCTTAAGCTTGAGGCTCCCGAGGTATATATGAATGCGGTAGGAGACGATCTCGGTGCCACCGTGGGCAACATCATTAACTGCTCCTATAAGCTTATGAGCAGCATCAAGCCGGATGCGCTTCTGATTCTCGGGGACACCAACAGCTGCCTTTCGGCAATATCCGCCAAAAGACTGCATATTCCGATCTTTCATATGGAGGCGGGAAACCGCTGTAAGGACGAGTGCCTGCCCGAGGAGACCAACCGCAGGATCGTAGATATAATCTCGGATGTGAATCTCGCATACAGTGAGCATGCGAGAAGATATCTTCATGAATGCGGCCTGCCAAAGGAGCGTACATATGTAACGGGCTCGCCCATGGCGGAGGTGCTGCAGGCCAACCTTGCCGAGATTGAGGCGAGTGATATTTTGACAAGGCTCGGACTCACCGAGAAGGGCTATATGCTGCTTTCGGCGCACCGTGAGGAAAATATCGATACCGAAAAGAATTTTCTCAGCCTGTTCGGAGCGATAAACAGACTTGCGGAAAAATATGATATGCCGATACTTTACTCCTGCCATCCGAGAAGCAAAAAGAGACTTGAGGCAAGCGGCTTCCGTCTTGACAGGCGTGTCATTATGCATGAGCCGCTCGGCTTTCATGATTATAACTGTCTGCAGCTGAATGCCTTCGCCGTCATTTCGGACAGCGGAACCCTGCCCGAGGAGTCAAGCTTCTTCACAAGCGTGGGGCACCCCTTTCCCGCAGTGTGCATAAGAACCTCGACCGAGCGCCCCGAGGCGCTTGACAAGGCCTGCTTTGTGCTCGCGGGAATAGATGAAAAAAGCCTGCTTCAGGCTGTCGTGACCGCCGTTGAAATGAACGCCGGCGGAGACATCGGAATTCCCGTTCCCGATTACACGGAGGAAAATGTTTCGACAAAGCTCGTAAAGATAATTCAGTCATATACCGGAATAGTCAACAGAACCGTTTGGAGAAAGCTCTGAAGCGGAGGGTCGTTGTCTTGACGGAGCTTATTCGGCACTGCGGCTCATCAGTCGTGTGTCTTGGGAGGAATGCAGCATGAGAAATAGCGACAGAGCAACGCTGGCACTGCTGAGCACGGCTCTCGGCGGAAAAAAAGCCGAGCCGAGCGAGGACTTTGATGCCGAGGCGGCCTTTTCGCTTTGCCGCAGGCACGGAATGCTGCCTCTTCTTTCGGAGGGGCTTTCTGCAAACGGCATTTGCTTGTCGAATTCTGCCGAGGGAACGCTGAGAAGATCGGCTGCGGTTTGTGTGGCCGTAGGCATGAAGCAGTCCGCGGCGGCCGAGGAGCTCAGGAACGCATTTTTAAGGGCGGGCATTTCCTTTATGCCGCTTAAGGGTATCTCGGTCAGAGAAAAATATCCGTCTCCCGTGTACCGAATGATGGGGGATATTGATTTTCTCGTTAAGGAGCGGGAATCCGAAAAAGCGGGAGAGCTGCTGTCGGAGCTCGGCTTTGTATTTATTCGTAACGGCGACAGGCAGAGTGTATGGTCGCGCGATACGGTTATGGTCGAGCTTCATACGGGACTCGTTTCCGAGACAAGCGCGGATTTTGCCGAATATTGGCGAAATGCGTGGGAGCGAGCACACAAGGTCAACGGCAGCTGTGAGCACCGATTTTCTCCCGAGGACGAGTACTGCTATCTTGTCACCCATATCGCCAAGCATTTCCGCAACGGCGGAATCGGCCTTCGTCAAATTGCCGATATTTATGTTTACAAAAAGGCCTGTCCCGAGCTTGACACGGCGTACATTTCCGCCGAGCTCGAAAGGCTCGGGCTGTCGGTGTTTTACGGAACACTCCTAAGACTCGAGGCTCTGCTTTTCGAGGGCGCTGAGGAAGAGAATGAAACGGTTCAAGGGGCGGCAGATTATGTTTTAAGATGTCCCTTTGCCACACATAAATCCGCCTCGGCCTCAAAAGGACTCCGCGAGCTGGCCGAGGGAACGGGAGAGCCCCGGCTGAAGAAGCTCTTTAAGGCGGCCTTTCTGCCCTACAGGGAAATGTGCGGCCTTTACGGAATTCTGAAAGGGCTTCCGTTTCTGCTCCCCGTGCTTTGGGTTGTCCGCGGTGTGGACCGTTGCTTTATTCACCGAGACAGCGCACGCCTGACCGTAAGAGCCATAATGGCCTCGGGCGGTGCGGAGCTTGCCGCGCAGAGAGAATTTCTGAATTCTGTCGGGCTTGATACAAGCTTCGGTAAGGGTGCCGGCTCACATTAATTACAGCTTTTGGAGAGAAATACTTTAATGACTGCAAAGGAACTTGTTTTCGCCTGCCTGAGGGCGGAGCTTGACGGAGCCGCCCTTTCCGCAGAGTCGGTATCGGAGCTCCGTGAGGAGCAGCTTGTGCAGGCTCTTGAGCTTGCGGAGAGGCACGACATGGCTCACCTCGTAGCTCACAGACTTATTACGGACGGCCTTTTGTCCGTCTGCTCGGACGAGCTCAGGGCAAGGGCGGAAAGCATATTCATGACCGCGGTGTTTCGCCACGGCAGAAGAGCCTATACCTGCGACAGGGCGGTAGCCGCTCTCAGTCGCGCGGAAATACGACATATTCCCCTCAAGGGTGCGGTGCTGCAGGATTTTTATCCTCAGCCGTGGATGCGGACAAGCTGTGATATAGATATTCTTGTCAGGGCCGAGGAGCTTGAAAGGGCGGTTGAGGCTCTGTGTGCCGACGGCTTCCGTGTCGAGAAAAGAGACGGCCACGATATCTGTCTCGCTCTTGATGAGGGCATACATCTTGAGCTGCATTTTGCCTTTATCGAGGAGGGCAGATTCTCCGAGGCGACCGACCTGCTTGACTCGGCATGGGAAAGTGCCGAGCCCGTCGATTCCGACGGATACCGTCTTTTGATGAAGAGGGAGCTGTTTTATCTCTACATCCTCGCACATGCCGCCAAGCATATTGAAAACGGAGGCTGCGGAATCAGACCCTTTGCGGATCTGTATTTGGCAAAAAGAAAATATCCGCCCGATCGGGAGCTGCTCGAGAGTCTGCTTTCGGACTGCGGACTTTTGGCTTTTTACCGAGCCGCAGAGGCGCTCTCGGCCTATTGGCTTGAGGGCGACCGACCCGACAGAGACACACTTTTGCTTGAGGTGTATATACTTGAGGCCGGCACCTACGGAAGTCTCAAAAACAGACTTTCCTCGGTCCGCATGTATAAGGGCGGCGGTGTAAGATATCTCTGCCGTCGGCTCTTTCCGCCGTACGGGCAAATGAAAACGCAGTATGCCTTGCTGAGCAGGCTGCCGATCCTTCTGCCTGTTTTCTGGCCGGTAAGATGGATAAGAATTCTTGCCGAGGGCAGAGCAGGAGGCGCGGCACGGGAGATAAACACTCTTATCTCTGCCGACAGCGACAGCATATCGAGCTCCCGCGAGCTTATGGACAGGCTCGGCCTCGGGGGCTATATGAACGAGACAACGCGGAGGAAAAAAAGTTGAAGCGTATTTTCAAGGATTATTCGATGATGACCCTCGGGGTTGTGCTTTTGACCCTCGGAGTGTATATTTTCAAGATACCGAACGGCTTTTCCACGGGCGGAGTCAGCGGAATGGGAACCCTGCTCGGAAGCCTCGAAATTCTTCCGGCCTCCACATGGATATCGATAATAAATATCGCCTTGCTCGGTGTGGGCTTTCTGTTTTTGGGCAAGGCCACGGGCGCGAGAACAGTTTACTGCAGCCTGCTTTTCTCTGGCCTTATCGAGCTGCTGCAGTGGGTGCTTCCGATGAGCGGCCCTCTGACCGACGAGCCTCTGCTTGAGCTTGTGTATGCCATGCTGCTCACCGCGGTCGGCTCGGCGATAATATTCAGGTATAACGGCTCCTCGGGCGGCACCGATATAGTTGCGCTGATACTGAAAAAATACACCTCGGTTGAGGTGGGTAAATGTCTGCTGTTCACCGATTCGCTGATAGCGGCAAGCTCCTTTGTGGTTTTCGGCGTGAAAACGGGACTTTTCTCGGTTGCGGGGCTTTTTGCCAAGGCCTTTCTCGTGGACAATATAATTGAAAGCCTGAATATATGCAAATATTTTGTGATAATAACCTCCGAGCCGGAAAGGATAAACGACTATATTGCCGGCGAGCTTCATCACAGTGCCACGGTGGTTGAGGCGAGGGGTGCCTATACAGGCGACGGAAGAGCAATGATACATACCGTCTGCCGCAGGCTTGAGGCTATAAGACTTCAAAGAAGAATCCGCGAGGTCGACCCCAACGCCTTTGTTATAATAACAAGCAGCAGTGAAATAATAGGCAGAGGCTTCAGAAATACCTGATTTTCCGATTGACCGCCCCTTCGGGCGGTTTTTTCTTGCATATGAGAAAATTATATATTATAATATCAAGAT
>CAZDEI010000047.1:0-7029 GCA_964504325.1 uncultured Eubacteriales bacterium
ATTATAGAGTACTGAGGCGGATCCGAGCGGTCCGCCTTCTTGATAGGAGGTTTTATTTATGAAATCTGCTCTGATACCTTATGTTGTCGAGCAAACCGGAAAGGGGGAGCGCTCCTTTGATATTTATTCTCGCCTGCTTGACGACAGAATCATTATGCTCTGCGACGAGATAAACGATGACGTTGCGAGCACTGTTATAGCTCAGCTTATTTATCTTGAGGGAAAGGATCCCGATAAGGACATCAGCCTTTATATAAACAGCCCTGGCGGCTCTGTTTCGGCAGGACTTGCGATATTCGATACAATGAATTATATCAAGTGCGATGTCAGCACCATTTGCATGGGCATGGCGGCAAGCATGGGTGCCTTTCTGCTGACTGCGGGTGCCAAGGGCAAGAGACTTGCTCTTCCGCACAGTGAAATTATGATTCATCAGCCACTCGGTCAGGCGCAGGGTCAGGCTACCGAAATCCTTATACATGCGGAGCATATCAAAAAGACTCGCTCCCTGCTTAATTCCATTCTTGCCGAGCGCACCGGTAAGCCTCTTGAGGTGATCGAGCGCGATACCGAGCGTGACAACTTTATGTCCGCCGCTGAGGCTGCCGAATACGGACTTATCGACAAGGTTATTACAAACAGACAGGATATTTAAGATGGCGGGAAGAAGAAATACTGACGATATGTTTTGCGCATTTTGCGGACGCACGCGTGATGAGGTCGGCCGCCTGATTGCGGGAAACGGTATATATATCTGCGACGAATGCGTTGAGCTTTGCCATTCTCTGATATCGGGCGAGCAGGAGGAGCAAAAGGCCTCCTCGCGCTCCTCAAGGAAGGAAGAGCAGCTTGTGCTGCCGACACCTCATGAGATCAAGGCAAGGCTTGACGAATATGTAATCGGTCAGGACGATGCCAAAATCACCCTTGCGGTGGCGGTTTACAATCACTATAAGAGAATATTCAAAAGCGGCGACAGCGATGTCGAGCTCGGAAAAAGCAATGTTTTAATGCTCGGACCTACCGGTGTCGGTAAAACACTGCTCGCACAGACGCTTGCGAAAAGTCTGAATGTTCCCATAGCGATAACCGATGCTACGACTCTGACCGAGGCCGGCTATGTCGGTGAGGACGTCGAAAATATTCTTTTGCGACTTATTCAGGCTGCCGATTACGATATCGAAAAGGCAGAACACGGTATAATATATATTGATGAGATAGACAAGATCGCAAGAAAATCCGAAAACACCTCCATAACGAGAGATGTCAGCGGCGAGGGTGTTCAGCAGGCTCTTTTGAAGATAATCGAGGGCACGGTATCGAATGTTCCTCCTCAGGGCGGCAGAAAGCATCCTCAGCAGGAATTTATCAAGATCGATACGACAAATATCCTCTTTATTTGCGCCGGCGCCTTTGACGGACTTGAGTCTCAGGTAAGAAAGCGCATAAACGCAAGCAGCAGCCTCGGCTTCGGTGCAGCTGTAAAGTCCGAAGCTGAGCTTAAAGAGGAATCCGGTCTTAAAAAAGTTATTCATCAGGATCTTGTTCATTACGGAATGATACCGGAGCTTATCGGCAGACTGCCCGTAATAAGCGTGCTTGATCCCGTTGATGAGGATATGCTGATACGGATAATGACCGAGCCCAAAAATTCGGTTATCAAGCAGTATACCGAGCTTATGAAAATGGATGGCATTGAGCTGAAATTTGAGGATGAGGCACTTCGCGAGATAGCCAAGAGCACCGTCGAGAGAAAAACGGGTGCCCGAGGACTGCGCTCTGCAATTGAGACAGTGCTTAAGCAGACGATGTTTGATGCACCCTCAAATAAGCAGCTGAAAAGGGTCACGGTGACCGCTGACTGTATAACAAACGGAGTACTTCCCACGGCGGAATAACGGCCTTTCCATTGAAAAAAGCAATAAAAATCGCTCATGCGCTTTTGCAGCGCATGAGCGATTTGCTTTTGCGGTGGTTTTTCAAGGCGCTATCTCGAACCGCCGCCTCCGCCGCCGAAGCCACCTCCGGAGAAGCCGCCTCCGCCGCCGAAGCCTCCGCCCGAAAATCCGCCGCCGCTTTTCACGGAGGAGCTCGGTCTTGAGTTGCTTACAGAGGAAAAGGAGGATGAAAATGCATTCATCATTGCGTTGTATCTTATAACGGAAAAGGCTACGCTGTCACACCTCCAATAGGTCGGAGGAGTAAGTGTGATATCCTTGAATTTGTCGGTCCATATATCGGTTACTCCGAGCACCTGAGCGTAGGGGAGAACGGAATAATAATACTCGGGATCCTCCTCAAGCAGTGCTTCAAGTCTTTCCTTTTCGGCGGTTTTCAGAAACTCCCTGAAGCCAACAAGCTCACCGAGCAGCAAAATATATTCCTTTTTACGCCGTGCCGTTTTGCCGAATAAAAAGCCGCAGATTGCAAAGCTTATCGGCATGACCGCAACGCCTACGGTGCCGATAACATCGCTGTGAAGGGCAATAAGACCGTACAGCGTCATGACGACACATGATACGGCAAGCAGCACAAGACCGTAAACGGCATTGGTAAGCTCACTGTGCTTGAATTCACGCTTTTTAAGCTGAAAGGACATTGTCTGAATAATGAGCGAGGCGGGAATGCCCAAAAGCGGAATCCACATTTCCTCGGCAAAGCCTGAGACAAGATAGATAAAAAGCATTGTAAGAGCGGGTATGAGCGAAACAACAAAATTCAAACAGTAGGAGACAAAGACGCCCGAATACATTGTCGACCGCAGGGCGGCGGCACCTGTCGTTTTAAGCTCGTCTACAGCCCTGTAAAGGCGGTTGTTAAGGCTTGTAAGGTTAACACGCTCGCTGCTTTTGAATATTGCGTTAAAGAGGCGAGCCTCGTGCTTGTTGGAAATGGTCGGCTCGCAGAGCTTTATAAGAACAGGTGAATCGGAATCGGGCTCCTCAATGGCAAGAAAGCCGTTGCTTGCCCAATGGAATATCAGTGAGGTGATATCTGAGCCGTCGCAACTGCCGTCAATCAGGACGCCCACCTCAAAGGGTGAGAGGCGATGATCGTTTCCTTCGGGCGGATAAAAGGAGGTGATCGGAATAATTACCGAGCGGTCACGCTTAAGACAGTAAAGCGCAACGGCGAGCAAAACGGTCACTGCGGCACAGGCCACTGCAATAACAGTCCTTGTATCGGTGTGCGCCGAAAGGGTTCCCGCAGGTATGGCCGACAGCAGTGTTACGGCCTCATAGGGCTCGAGTCGGTCACAGGTGACCGAAATAACGCTTTTGCCGTCTGTCGAGGCGAGCGAGTATGAGGCACCGAGGGAATTGAACTCACAGCCCGATTTGCCGCTGTAGAGGGAAATGTCATTAAGCTTAACCGAGTCGGTCGGAAGTGTAAGGGTGACATCAAATCTCTCAACCTGTGTCGGCCAGCCGCCACCGATCAGATTGTAAGAAAAGCTTTCGGTGCTTTCATCAAGCGGCAATACTGTCTTATAGTCGATGTCAAAGGTGATCGGGGTGCCGATGGGATAGCTGCTGTAGCTTTCATCGCTGTAGCCGAGATCAAATAGGACGACCGAGCGGTTGTAGTGAAAGACCCGCTTTCGGCATGTGGGCTGATTTGTGCTTGTGCTGACCTTAAAATCCGAAATGCTTTCGCCGCTGTTTATCGGAAGCCAGCGTATAATACCCTTTTTGCCGTAATCATGAAATACAACGGTGATTTTTTCGTTTGCCGTGATGACCGAATCGGGGGAAAGGGTGTAGCTTGCGACATAATCGGTTACCGTGAAGCTGCTGTCTACACTTGCTGCTCCGCCTGCCGAATAGCTTTCAAGGCTGCCGCTTTTGCTGAGGGCTATCGCAGAAATGCATATTCCCGCCGAAAGAAGCACCGCGAGCACCGAGATAACTCGACTTGCTTTCATATCAGAAGGACACCCTTACATTCTCGCGCTCGACGGGGTCGGCAACCTCGAAGAAGCTGCGCTTTTCGAGCTTCATAGTCGAAGCGACAATGCTCGAGGGGAAGGACTGAAGATAAATATTGTAGCTTTTTACCGTGCCGTTGAAGTACTTTCTTGCCTGAGAAAGGTCCTGCTCAATGGCGTTAAGCTGAGTCTGCAGATTCAAAAATGAGGTATCTGCCTTGAGCTCAGGGTAGGCCTCGGTAAGGGCAAAGAGAGATTTAAGAGTGCCCTGAAGCTCGTTTTCGGCGGCTATTTTCGCGTCGCCCGTAGCTGTCATTGCCGAGTTACGGGCCTTGATGACCCTTTCGAGCGTTTCGCTTTCATGCTTGGTGTAGCCCTTTACGGTCTCAACAAGATTCGGAATGAGATCATATCTTTTTTTGAGATAAATATCAACGGTTGAAAAGGCCTCGTCACAGGCCGTGCCGAGCCTGACGAATTTATTTCGGGTTGAAATGTACCAGAGCAGTATAATAACTGCGATTACGGCTATAACTATCAGTGCTGTTGTCATAATTACTTCTCCCTTGAAATTATTTACTTGCCTCGGGCTGCGACTCGGCGTGCTTTATGCCGAGTATCTGCCTGAGAATGACCGATTTCTGCGCCTCAAGCTCCTGCCTTGAAAGCCTGATGACGGCGTTGTGCTTGTTGAGTCCCTCAAGCAGGCACAAAACGGAAAGTGCGGCGGCCGATATGTCGGTACAGGAAAACTCGCCCCGCTCACAGCCGATTGCGATTATTTCTCTTAAAATATCAAGTGCTTTTTGCGCGCGGTCGGTTATAAGCTGCTTTCCGTTTTTACTGCTTGAAGCAAAATCGGAAACGGCATTATCGACACCGTGAACATTTCCAAAGAGAGTATTGATTCGGTATTTGAGAAATACGCTTACAATGACCTCGGCGCTTGCACCGAGCTCAATTCCTCTTTTCAAGGCGTTTGAGGCACTTTGCTGCTCTCTCTTGAGAATCTCGGCAAAGATTTCCTCGGTGGAGGAAAAATGTCGGTACAGACCGCCGCGTGATATTTCCGCAGCATCGGAAATATCCTTCATGGTAATCGAGCTGTAGCCCTTTTCCCAAAAAAGCTCGCGTGCCGCGGAGATTATTCTGTTTTTGGTGCGGTCTCCGCAGGCAGCCATTTTAAGCTTCTCCCTTCTTATGCTTTCCGTTTTTATGATTATATCATTGTGTGGGCTCTGTTTCAACGGATTTATTAAAAAAACCGCATCCGATTTTCTCAAACGGATACGGGTACGGTCTTATCTATTCGGTTGAAGATGCTCCTGTAGATCAAATGTATTGCAATCGCAAGCAAAACTCCGCCGAAGAGATCGAGAATGGAGTGCTGCTTGATGAACACGGTTGAGACGCATATAAGAATACAGGCAACAAGTCCCGAGGCTCTGAGCGGAAGGCTGTGCCTGCTGCGCTGCTTGCCGAAGGCTGTGAGATAGGAAATGACCGCCTCGCCGCAGTGAAGTGATGGAAAGCAATTGAGCGGTCGGTCGTTTTCGAAAATCAGCGAAAGCATATATTCGAAGGGGCCGTTGCTCGGGTTGGCTGTGGGCCGAAAATCAATGCCCGTGGGCAGAAGAGCGAAAAAGAGCAGGGATATAAGAATGCAGGTGAACAGCTCGATAGTCTGACGAAAGAGAAGTCGCTTATCCCTGAAGAGGGAAAAGAGCATCGGAAAGGGTACATGCACATACCATAAAATATATGCCGTCACAAAGGCTGGGACAAACGGGATGCTGTCATCCAGGCGTGTGTGAAGCATTGTTGCACTCTCGGTATCGGTCATTGCCTGTGTGTGAGTATAGAGCAGCGAGGTGACGGCAAAGGAAAGTATTACGGCAAGTGCACAGTATTTGCGGTCAAGGCGTGAAAAGCTGTTCTCGGCCCTTGAAACGAGGCTACATAAGCGCTTCATCGTAAACCGCGCGGCAGCCTCCGATAAATTTCGGCCTTACTCTTGCAGCGGTGAGATTTGCCTCGCCGATTCGCTTTACCGAAAGCCTTACGGGAACCGCTACCTCCTTAAGATGCATGCCGATCAGAGTGTCGCCGATATCAAGTCCCGCGTCGGCCTTGATATGCTCGACGGCAACAGGGTTGGAAAAGGTATTGTATGCCGCAGTCGCAAAGGAGCCGCCTGCCTTGACCTGCGGAACGACATTTACCTGCTCGGAGCCGAGCCTGTCGGCGAGCTCATGCTCGATAATAAGTGCGCGGTTAAGGTGCTCGCAGCACTGAGCGGCAATATAAATTCCCTTTTCGAAAAGGGTGGTGTAAAGCTCGGAAAATATGACCGAGGCTGCCTCGGGCGCGGAGGCGCTGCCGATTCTCTGACCGCAGACCTCGCTTGAGGAGCAGCCGATAACAACCACGGAGCCTGCCTTAAGGTGCGCAGCCTCAATAAGCTCCCGAGCGGCCGTATTGACGGCCGATGCTATTTCTTCATACATAACGGTAGAACCTCTTGTCGAAATCAGTTGTATTTTCCCTCGGCGGTCAAGCGGGCAATGGCATCGGCAACCGAGGCCTTGTCCTCCTTATAGGTCACGCCGTACCACTTTTCGTCGGCAACGAAAACCTTTACCTGCTTTTCACCCGAGGCGATAAGGGTGTCAACGACTCCGGGAAGATAAAATTCGGATTTGAGCTCGGAGCCGCACTTTTCGAGAAATTTTTTGAATTCGGCTTCAAGATATCCGAAAATGTCGGGAGTGAAGCCCCAAAGATTCATCGAAACGACCGTGTCGGGGGAAAGCTGTACAAGAGAGCCGTCCTCCTGCTCGGCGCGGCAGTCACTGTATATTTTGGTGGTTTCGGTAACACCTGCAAGATTTCCGTTTTCGGTTTTGCAGACGCCTCTTGAAACATGTCCGTTTTCGGTGACGGTGTTTTTGAGAAGATATCCCGTCATGCACCATTTATTTTCGGAAATACCCTTGATAATATGCTCATAGGCACTTCTGCCGTAAAAATCGTCGGCATTGATGACTGCAAAGGGAGTTTTAATCTCATCCTTGCAGCAGAGAACGGCATGACCTGTGCCC
>CAZDEI010000048.1:0-6914 GCA_964504325.1 uncultured Eubacteriales bacterium
CATAAATATACCCGTCCTCTGTTTGATTTTTAATTAAAAAATGTTTAAGTTTTGTTTATTTTCAAAAAAAATCAAAAAAGCATTCGGCTTTAATCGGGCCGAGGACGCAAAAACAGATTACAAAGCTGTAACAATCAATATGTAACTTTGACAAATATTGTAAGCGGTTATTGTATCTAATCACAAAATTTAAAAAGGTTACAGTTTTGTAATTGCATTTACACTTTGTGAATGCTATTATGCGCTTGGTGAGATTCAAAGCATTTCACCGCCCCCTACAAAATGTCGGGCGTGCCCCCACGCCCGACAAACCAAAAAAAGAGCGCGAGGCTTGCCCTTCGGCGCTCAGGAAAGGCGGACAATATGAAAAAGCTGAATTTGAAATCAATCATTCCGTTTGCGGTAAATGTTTTGCTCTGCCTTTTCATATCCGTCTGCTGTATACTCACAGCCTGATCACATCACTTTTCCTTTCTTGTGAAGCATGGGCTAAGCATCGCGCGATCGAATTCTGCCGAGGCTCGGCAAATAAGAAATAAGGAGTCCTCCCTCCTTTCTTTGTGCGTGCACGGCACACGCCCGTTTGCCGGTGTCGGCTCGACCGCGATGCTTTGTCTGCCCGTAACGAGCAAGCATTATTTCAGTATTTCTTCTTTATTTTGCTTGAAGGTCGCCGATATTGCGGCATCGGCGGCCTTTATCTCCTAAGCACAGGCTTCGCATTGACTTTATTTGTCTGCTGCACCGCAAATTTCTCAATGCACATTTGCATCACCCTGTGTAAATTCGGACTATGCTGTTGAATATAATATTATTACAGTCGGCCCGAAAGACCGCAAGGGGAATCCTTTTGCTGTAATTTGTATTTTTCGACAAAATATGCGCCTGAGTTGCTTCCGCAACATGATATAATACAGTAAAACAAAATTAAAATAACCATTGGAGGAATACCATGACAAAGCTTCGCTTAATCGCACTTACCCTCTTGAGCATTATGCTGCCGACCTCGGTTCTTTGCGGCTGTGAAAACGGAGTTCAGTCAAGCACAGCCTCAAATTCGACCTCAAATTCAGCCTCAAGCACCGACTCCGATATGTTCTATTCGGTCAGTGACGCTTGGAAATATACCTCCTCCGTAGATTATACGGTAGGCAACACAAGCTCCTATCCCGAAATAGAGCTCGGCTCGCCGCTTTCCATTGAACCAGCAGGCGACACACCCGAGGAGTATATACCTACACTTCTTGACCGCTACAACCGCCTTATTGAGTTTTTAAGCGGCGGCTATTGGCAGTATGTCGACAAATCCGAAAGTCTTTTTTTCGCAAAGGATTACTACCGCTTAAGACCACCCGAGGAATTTGATTTCCCGAGATATTATTATGAACCCGAACGTATAAACGCTGTGGGTTACTACAGTATAATTGAAGAATATATCGGAAGAAGCTTTTCCACAATGTATACAACCATTTCTTCTCATTGGATTGCCGATAAATACATTGCTTACGCCTTAAAGTATGAGGACTATTATGCAATTTCGGATCCAACGGCAGACCTTGTAGTGTACCACAATGCACTTTACGCAAGAAAACCGACAAAGGTAAATAATGAGGTGTATGACACAAGCTCTTATACCGTGATTGAAAAAAGTGAATACTTTCCTACAGGTAGCACGGGACATCCGTACTACAGAATTTTGATAGATATACCGGTATACGGCAAGAAGGAGCAAAAGCAAATTCGAACCGATACGATTCTCTTCACAGGAAAGTCCATAAAAGCCATAATTAAGGATAACAAAAGCAGCACCGAAGCCGCAAGCCTTGAACAAATCAAAAATGATATCGAAGAGGCCTTGTCCGTTTATTGCGGAATAGAAGACATGTGCTATTCAAGCACCGACTACAGCAAGCTTACCCGGAGCCTTGACAAGCAAGGCAAGGTCCGGCTGATTGAAGCCGCAAGCCTGACCGACAGCTGCACCGTTTCTTCCTATTCGGAGCTGATAAATGCAGTAAGGCAAACAGCAATCGAGAGCTTCGTAAGCAGCTATTTCGGACCGTGCAGGTACCTTCTGCGGCTTCCCGAAAATTTAACATTTACCTCGGAAGCCGGCAAAACCATCTCTGATTACTCGGTGATTCTAAGCAGACTGGAAAGAGACGAGCCTCTCTGGAGTGCTGTTCCCATACTGTATGAATACAAGGAAAAGCTGTTCTATTCATATCCTCCTGATTCAAGCAGCAACGGTTACTTGATTTTTGATCCTGACAGTTACGAAATCACCAAAATGACAAATAATATAATTCATGTCAAAGTTAATCAACTTTGCTTCTGTTCGCCCACCGATGATCAGCAGACTAGGACTATTTGTTTCATTCGAGAAAACGGTAAATTCAAGATATATGATATATGACCGGTAATATTGCTGCAGAGTGATAAAAGCGCTTTTGCCAATCGAAATAAAGCTCGGCACCCCAAGCTACTGCTCGGGGTGCCTTTTTGCCTTTAGTTAAGCTGAATAATACCACATAATCTATTTGGATTCTTATCAACTGCCTGCGATTTCATCATCCCGTAGAGATCAGTGCAGGACCTGCTGTCACTGTAAGACGGATCAAGCACAAGGTACTTGCTCAGTCCGTATATATCGTCACAGCGCTCACATGAAGAATTTGCATTTTCGTTCTTCGCGTAAACAAGGACTCCGTGAACAACACTTCCGTTTTCCTTATCATCAAGCTTCACAAGCAAAATATATGCGTTACCCTTTGAAAGATCGGCATTTTCAAGTATGTTGTAGGTAGTTAAATTATTATCCTTTCGTTCGGGATAAGGCCTATACAGCTTCTTTGCCACTACCGAAACAGTTTTATCGCCTATTGGGATATTCTTTGATTCAACTGCGACATCACTGCTTTGCGCAATCAAATCGGCATATTTATTGCATGTTCCTTTATATGTGTTTTTAACAGCATAGTAGGTGTTGTCTCCTACAGAAGCATTCACGCCTGCCTTCATCAGCAAATACATAGCCATACAACATACTCGACAGCCTCCGCCGCTTACAGTTGACTCGGCATTTGTTTGCTCGCATACTTTCTGTATGTAGAAAGCATCATTAAAAACATCGTTTGGGTTGATTGTTGGGTTTTCTTTTTCGTCATCATTCAACCACGCATACCAAGCTCCGTTGCTCTGATATAACGCAATTTCCGAGGCAGGCATTTTAATGCCGCTGTTTTTCTGGCATATACTGTAATCCGTAACCGAGGGTGCTGTGACTGTTATGCAGCAGGCGGCCTCTGCTGTGCTGTCATCACCGAAGCGCACCCTTACAACCGTGCTGCCCGTGCCGACAAGCCTTACAACTCCGTTTTCCACCCTTGCGATTTTACTGTTCTCGGTGCTCCACTCGGGACAAGAGGCATAGCTTGACGGAGTAACCGTATAGGTAAGCGTATAGCTCTCTCCGAGCACACCGTTTATTGAGGCTTTTGAAAGGACCACCGTGGGTCTTGAGGCGGCCGCCCTTACAGAGACGGTACAGTAATTCGACTGAACCCCGCTTGACTCCGACACGGCATATACGGTTGCAAGTCCCGCCGACCTTGCGGTAACGGTGCCTGCAGCGTCAACCTCTGCTACCTGCGGAGAGCAGGAGTGCCATATTGCTCTTTTGTTTGAGGCGTTCAGGGGAGCAACTGAGACACCGAGAGTGGCTGTCGCTCCTGCATCAAGTTCAAGCGACATAGGTGATACGGTTATCGACTTTACCCTCTTTTCGGTAACGGTTATATACGCGTTTTCCGAACGGACGGTGCCGCTTTCATTTCTCGCATAGACATAGCTGCAGCCGATTTTCTTTGCCATTATAACTCCCGTTGCGGAATTTACAGACACGACCGAGGAATCGCCGCTGTACCATTTGTAAGTCTCGCTGCTCGACGAGGGTGTGACCGTTGCCGTCATTTGATAAGAGTCGCCCTCCTCAATCACAAGCTCACACAGGTTAAGACCGATGGCATCGATTCCATCCGACTGAACGGTAACGCGATAGTATTCCTCATTACCGTTTCCGAAGTCAGCCAAAACATATGTGCTGCCCTCTCCTCGTGCCATGACAGCTCCGCCCTCATCGACCTCTGCCACAGAGCTGTCAAGTGAGGTGAGCCTTGCGCCCTTAAGCGCTTCGCCGAGACGGCATTCGGTGTTTTCATTGATTCCGAGTTTGATTTCCTTTGTGTTCATTTTGATTTTCTCCTTTTTTCTTCCCACGGTATCAGCCGCGGGAAATTATTTTGTAAATTATTTTTATCGCCGCGACCGATGTAACAAGCGCGCCTGCATACGCCGACGAATAAGCCGTTATATCTGCTTTGCTACCGGAACGGTATATTTCCTCTAATGCGGGTGTACTCGTCATTGTCCCTGCTGTCAGGGACGGAGCATCCGCTCTTAAGAGCTTAGACAGCAGATATGCCGACATAAGCGACGCGAAGCAAATCGGCACCGCGATAATTGCGTAAATTAAATTTTTGCCCTCCGTGAGAGTGCCTCCGGCCGGAATTCCCTTTGCCGCAAGGAACAGGGCAAGTCCGACCGTACGCAGAAGCCTCACACAATCGGGCTCGGGTACAAGCCCCGTAAGATGCCTGACCGAAAGAGCCGTAAGCAGTCCAACCGTCATAATACCTGCCGTGCTTCCGAGGGAATAATTTAATGCGGGTATTGTCAGCTTTCCGGCCACAGTGCCGACAAGCGCCGATACTGCCGCGGCGGCGAGTGTTGCCGTGGTGCTCAGGCTGCTGCACTCCTTCGGCTCGGCCAAGCCCTTTGTCATGCCCTCCGCTCTTCTGAAAAGCCTTACTGCTGTCAGGGTCATGAGAAGTGAGGGAATGTGGGCGGCACCGTAGCCTGCGGCGGCAGACGAGCCGTCGGTCGGCACAAGCTCACAGAGAGCCGAAAGTGTCGGTGTACTCGTAAGCGCGCCGCAAAGAGCGCCCAACAGCATTTCCGGAGTAAGCCCCGTCAGCTCTGCGAGCAGCAGCGTTACAGCTGCCGAGCAGAGAACCGAGAGAGCTCCCGAAAAAGCGGCCTTAATTCCCGTCACCGCATTTCCCGACAGGCCGGAGCCGGCCGAAAGTCCAACGGCAGAGGCAAGCATGCAGCCTCCCAGCGCTGCCGCAGCGTTAAGCTCATTTGACGACTGCAAGTTCAAAGCCGGCGAGCCTCTGCTTGCCAACGCTCCCATAAGCACAGCCGTCAGCAGCACGGCTGTCACTCCGAGTCTGCTGCCGAGCAGGCGTATCCGCGCAGCAAGCGCTCCTGCGGCAAGCGCCGCGAGCAAAAGCGAAGGTCCCTCCGTCATTTCAGGATACTGCTTAGCAGCAGGGTCACGATACCGCCTGCGGCCGCCGATATCAATGCCGAGAATATCTGCTGCCGTCTTTTTGTAGGCAGCTGCTCCATGCTTTCTATCCGCCCTTCATTGCGAAGCAGATGCTCGTTTGTATGCTTCAGCTCATTCGCAAGCTTGATAAGCGTCTCGTTTATCGATCTTATCTCGCCCTGCACCACGCGCAGCTCGTCAACAGCATTTTGCAGGGCTATTATTCGCTGCTCGTGCCGTTCAAGACATACGGTTATTTCCTCCATTGAGACACCTCCTTAAGGGCACAGCCCCGAATAATCAAGGCTTTTCCTGTAGTTTCTGAATCTTACGGTCTCCTTATCTCCTCTATGCTCCAAAAAAATCAGAGTAAAGCTCCCCTGCACGGTGTATCTGCCCACATAATCACGCACAGGCGGCTCCGTCAAAGTCGAAATAAAGCTTTTGAATTTGTCGTGCGGATATTCGGCCTCGAATTCAAAATAAAAGCTCTCACCGCCGTTTATCACATAGCCTTCGACCTCCATATCCTCGGGCAGCGGCATTTCGATAAGCTCGGAAAGCGCCTGTCTGAGCCTGATGGACTCATGTCCGTCCACCTTAACCGTTTCGGTGCAGGAGCAGAGCAAAAGCGGCAATATAAGCATGAGCACAAGCGAGCCCGTTTTACAGCTTTTCATGTATAATCACTCCCCATTTATCAGTAAAAGCACTTATTCATAATGCTCACATTACGAATAAGATTCGTGTTGAAGGTGCACTCATTTCCGAGTCGATCGCCTATCGGATGGCATTCCCTGCCGTATTGCCACACCGCCGTATCATTCGGCCTTATCCCCGACGGCGCAAAGGGCGCGTATGCATCGGGATGAATAAAATGTGAGGTTTCGGTACGGTAGTACTGCTCCAAGGACGGCTCGGAGGCCCACAGCACGGCTTTTTCAAAAATCGGCCGCGAATGCAGCAGCCCTCTGCTGAATTCTCTGTCAAAGCAGGTGTGCGCATCGGTATTTGCAAGAAAGCCCGCAGTATAGCCGGCGCTCTCAAGCGTCAAAATAAAGCCCGACATGTATTCGGCAGTCACTGCTTCGCAGTGCGCCACCCTTGCAAAAAGAGTGCACTGCTCGGGAATTCCCAGCAGCTTGGCTGCTGAGGCGGCGCCTTCACCATCCACTATTCCCTGCACCTCGGCTCGGCATGCAGTTATAGGAAGGTAAATAAGAGCGATTCGGCAGCCGTTAGCGTGTAAATAATCAAGCTCCTTTTCGGTAAGCGCTCCGCCTTTATTAATGCTCCTGCCGAAAAAATCGGGATGCTGCTTGTTGCGCTCCACCCATTCGAGCAGGGTAAGATTGTTTTGCAGAACCGTATCTGCCGGAGCTGAGCTGTCCGCTCCGAAAATAAGTGAATCCTCCGCCGCAGGAAGTATCACCTCCATGCCCTCAGACAGGGCTATTGACAATCCGTGTGTATGTCTGTGTGCCATTTATAAATCTCCTTTGCTTTGTTAATCATCTGCAAT
>CAZDEI010000049.1:0-1858 GCA_964504325.1 uncultured Eubacteriales bacterium
GTCCTCAAGTGCTCCGTTGTTGTAAATAATTATATCGGCACGTTCCTTGAAAAAGGCGTCACTCCTTCCGGCCGAGATGCGAGCGACGGCCTGCGGCTCCCCGAGCCCGTCGCGCTCCATTATTCGACCGAGCCTTACCTCGCGGTCGGCTGTAATTGCCACGGTCAGCTCACAGATCGAGGCAAGCCCGCTCTCATAAAGCGTGGGTGCATCAAGCAGCACCGCCGCTGCTCCGCTTTGCGATATTTGCTCCCTTATTCTGTTGACGACAAAGGGAAGAAAAACCGAATTAAGCCTTTCTGTGCTTTCCCTGTCGGCAAAGGCAACGGCCGCAAGCCTCTTCCTGTCGGGAATTCCGCCGACAAGTATATCCTCACCGAAGGCGGAGGCAAGCGCGGCGGCAGCCTCTGGCTCGGTCAAGGTGCGATGCGCCGTCTCGTCGGCATTTATGATATAAAAGCCCTGCTCCTCGGCAAGAGAGGAAAAAAGCGTTTTTCCGCTTCCTGTAGGCCCCGTAAGTCCTATTACCGTCACAGAATCACCACCTTAAAGGCTGCGGCTCTGATCAGGCGGTTATATACCGCAAGCCCTACACCGTCAAGCGCAGGTGCGTGTGCATAGCACTCGGTGCAGCCCATGTCATCAAGCGCTCTCAGGGCATCGAAAAGCTCTGCTGCCTGCTCACCTGCATTTGTGCCCGAGCCGTAGAGCAGAGTTCTTGCCTCAATAAGAGGCTCGTCCTCCTTAAAGCAGAGCGCACAGGCCTGCTCTCCCTTACGCGAATTGACAAATTTCGCAAACTCATCGCTGCTGCCCTTGACCATGGTCACCGAGCATTTCGGCGAATAGTGCTTATATTTCATGCCGGGCGACGCCACCGGTCTGTCGGGAGCTATTTTTTCGAGCACGGCGGGATCCACGGTAATGTCGGGGACAAGCTCCCTGAGCTGTTCAAGCGTTACTCCGCCGGGTCTCAGCAGCCTCGGCTGCTCGGTTGCAAAGGTAACCACCGTGGATTCGACTCCGACCGAGCAGGGCTCGGACATTATAACAGCGTCGATTCTGCCATCCATATCATGTAGCACATGCTCGGCAGAGGTGGGACTCGGCGCACCCGAGGTGTTTGCACTCGGAGCCGCTATCGGCAGTCCGCTGAGCTCAATAAGCCTTCGTGCCGTTCTGCTTGAGGGCATTCTGACCGCAACCGTATCAAGCCCTGCACAGACCGAGCTCGGAATCAGACTCGATTTCGGAAGCACGGCTGTAAAGGGTCCCGGCCAAAAGGCGTCAAGACAGAGCCGTGCCTTTTCCGGCAGAGAGGCAATAAGCGGAGACAGCATTTCCGTATTCGCTATATGAACTATAAGCGGATTATCCTGCGGTCTGCCCTTAGCCTTGAATATTTCGGTAACCGCCGCCTCATTCAGCGCATCGGCTGCGAGCCCGTAGACCGTTTCGGTGGGCATTCCGACAAGTCCGCCCCTTTTAATGATTTCCGCGGCGGCAAGTATGCCCTCCTCGGTATCGGGTAATCTTAAGGTTTCCATTTTAATGCCGCCTTCGATCAGTTTTGGCTGTCCGAGCGGAGCATTTCGGCTCGGTAATAGGTGACTATCGAATCAATAAGCTCATCAAGAGCTCCGTTAAGTATTTGATCGAGCTTATAGAGAGTAAGGCCTATTCGGTGGTCGGTAACTCTTCCCTGAGGATAATTATAGGTGCGGATCCTCTCGCTTCGGTCACCCGTTCCGACCTGTGCCCTTCTGTCACTCGCAATGGCAGCATTCTGCTCCTGCTGCATTTTTTCGTAAAGCCTTGAGCGCAGCACCTTGAGTGCCTTTTCCTTGTTTTTGTACTG
>CAZDEI010000049.1:1868-6906 GCA_964504325.1 uncultured Eubacteriales bacterium
TCCTGACATTCAACCACGACGCCTGTCGGAATATGGGTTATTCTGATTGCGGATTCGGTCTTGTTGACATGCTGCCCGCCGGCTCCGCCCGAACGGTAGGTGTCGATCTGCAGATCTGCGGGGTTGATTTCAAATTCAACCTCCTCCGCCTCGGGAAGCACCGCCACCGTAACCGTTGAGGTCTGTATTCTTCCCTGCGATTCGGTCTCGGGCACTCGCTGTACACGGTGCACACCGCTCTCGTACTTAAAGCGTGAATATGCACCCTCACCCTCAATCATAAAGCTGATTTCCTTGTAGCCGCCGAGCTCGGTCTCGTTCGCACCGATTATTTCAATACACCAATTCTTGGACTCGGCGTACATGGTATACATTCTCGTCAGCACTCCGGCAAAGAGTGCGGCCTCCTCACCGCCTGCTCCGCCTCGGATCTCTACTATTACGTTTCGGTCATCGTTGGGATCCTTGGGCAAAAGCAGAATTCTCAGCTCATCGCTGATTTCCTCCGCACGCTGTCGGCAGGAAAGATATTCCTCCTCGGCGAGCTCGCGAAGCTCTCTGTCGGTACCGCTCGCCTTAAGAAGCTCATTTGCCTCGCTTTCTCCGGCCTTGACACTGACATATTCTCTGTATTTTTCCACCAACGGAGCGAGCGACTTGTGCTCCTTCATCAGCTTTTTAAGCTGCTCCTGATCGGTCACCACCTGCGGATCGGCAAGTCTTTCGGAAATATCCTCAAACCGCGCCTCAACCGCTTTAAGTCTTTCAAGCATGCTGCACCTCAAAAAAGGCGTCGGTGGGCTATGGAAAGCCTGCCGACGCCCGTTTTATTTTTTCACTACCTCTCGAATGCTCTTTTCAATCCTGTGACGGGGAGCCAATACCTCCCTGCCGCATCCGAGACAGCGGATTTTAAAATCCATTCCGATTCTGAGCACCGAAAACTCACGGCTTCCGCAGGGGTGAGCCTTTTTCATTATAAGCCTGTCCCCTACATTTATATCCATTTTCGGCACTTCCGATCATCAGTTAATTCTTCCGTAAAGAGGAGCCGCCGCGGAATCTACCTTCTTTTCGGCCGCCTCTGCGGGCTTTCTTGCGGGAGCCGAGCTCCTTCTGTCGGAGAAGCCTGCGCGCTCACCACGCCTGTCTCCGTTTTCGGGGCTGATAACCACCCGTCTCGCACTTCCGCCGCCGACAGAGCTTGAAACAACTCCGTCGATTCCCTGTACGGTTGTGTGTATTATTCTGCGCTCATAGGGATTCATGGGCTCAAGCGAACGGCTTCTGCCGGTGCGAAGCACCTGAGCAGCGGTCTTTTTTGCCACGCTCTCGAGAGTGCGCTCGCGCTTTTCACGGTAATTTCCGACGTTGAGCACGACCCTGTAATATCCGTTGCCCTTCTTGTTTGAGGCAAGGCTTGCAAGGTACTGCAGAGCATCAAGGGTTTCTCCGCGTCTGCCGATGATTATGCCGTAATCGTCTCCGTTTACGGTAATCTCCGCTCCGTCCTCAAGCTCCGCAACGGTGAAGCTGAGCTCGCCGCAGCCGAGACCGGTAAGCACCGACTTAAGATATGCAACCGCTCTTGCAGCGCAGGAGTCGGGCTCAAGCTGCTCGGCGGGAACACCCTTAGGTGCCTCGACGGGCTCGGCAGCAGCTGCCGCCTCTGCCTTTACCGGCTTGCCCTTTGCGGGACGGCGCTCCTCGCGCCTTTTTCCGTCGTTGCTTCTTGTAGGTGCGCTTCTCTTGGCCGGCTTTTTGTCGGGGACCTCAACAAAGGCCTTTACCTGAGCGAGAGCTCCTCCGAAAAGTCCGAAGGTCTTCTTCTTGGGGAAGGATATAACTTCAAACTGAACATCATCGTTTTCGCCGGCATTAAGCTCGATAAGTGCGGCTTCCTTTGCCTCATCTATCGTATTTCCGGTACCAATTGCTTCTTTGATCAAGATTTATCCGCCTTTCAAGCAGAGGACTACTTGCCCGAATTTCCGGCAAGCAGAGCCTTCTCTGCTTTGTTCTTTTTAATAATACTCTTGGCCTGATCCATGGCCACCATCCTGTTGGGACTGAAGAAAAGCTGCATGGCAATATTGAGTCCGCCCGAAATAAGGTTTGAGGCAGCCCAATAGAAGCCGACGGCGCCCGGAACGGAAAAGGCTATGACAAGCGATACAACAGGCATCATGAGAGTCATTGCCAGCATGCTGGGAGCCTCGGGATTGTTCTTCTTCTGCACAAGCGAGGAGGCAACTCCGCTGAGGATCGAGGTGATAAAGGAAATTATCGGTATAAGCCAAATTGTCTGGAAGCCGCTGAATATGCTCCATGAGAATTCGGGTGTCTCGGTAAGCTGAATTCCGAAAAGATTAAAGCTGACCGAATTAAGTGCCTCGGCGGTAACCCCTGCGATTTCAAGCTTGCCCTGCTCAAGCAGGCTGAAAATAGTGAGCTCGGAGCCGCGAACGTTTCCCGATATAAGTCCGAGATCAGCCGCAATAAGTGAGGCATCGCTCATGGCAGTCGAGCCGAAGTTGAGAATGTAGGTGAGTGGGCTTGTGATTACCTCGTAAACGCCCCACATGATAACAAGCCTGATAAGCATGGGCAGACAGCCGCCTGACATGGATATGCCCTCTTTTTGATAAAGAGCCTGCTGCTCCTGCGCATACTTGTTCTTATCATCGCCGCAGCGACGCTTTATGGCGTCAAGCCGCGGCTTGAGCCTCGCCTGATCGGCAGAGGATCTCTGAGATTTGTAGGTAAGCGGCAGCATGATAAGGTTTATCAAAAGAGTAAACGCAAAAACAGCCGCGGCAAAATTTCCGCCCAGAAGCGAGCTGAGCCATCTCAGTATATATCCGAGTGGTGTGTTGATAATACTCATAATTGTTTGCCAACTTTCAGTAGTGTAGCCGCAATTCAGCTGCGGCCTCTCCAGCGACCGCGAGGCGGCACCGGATCGTAGCCTCCCCTGCAAAGAGGATTGCAGCGAAGCAGTCTGAACAGGGTGAGCACAAGTCCCTTAAGGGCACCGTGCACCTCAAAGGCCTCCTCGGCATAGGCCGAGCAGCTCGGTGTAAATCGGCAACAGGGAGGCTTAAGAGGCGATATGAATTTTTTGTAAGCCTTTACTGCCGAAATGAATAAATGCTTCATTTTTCCGTGCCTTCGGCAATGAAGCCCGCGCGCTCAAGCTGACGGCGAAGCACGGCGGCAACATCTGTGCTTTTCGCCCTTAAGATTCTCGTGCGCGCAACAAACACCGCATCGATATTTTGAGAAAGCATCGGTGCGGTCTCACGCCACGCTGCGGTTATAACGCGCTTGGCGCGATTTCTTTCAACGGCTCCCCCGAGCTTTTTGCCCGCGGTTATTCCTATACGGCAGCAGTCGCGCCCGTTCCTTAAGGCATAGGTAACGATAAGCGGGTCGACCATGCTCTTGCCGCGTCCGTAAAGCCGCCTGAAATCCTTGTTAAGCTTAAATTTCTCGGTTTTCACAGCAGTCATGATACGCTTTCCGTTCTCAGGTGAGCCGTGCCGCTGCCGCCGACGCGGAAGCGGTCACACCCGTAATAGCAATAAAGACCACGGCTGTGGTCTTTGTCTTAGTAAGAAAGAGTCTTTCTTCCGGCTCTTCTGCGACGGGAAAGCACCTTGCGTCCGTTAGCGGTTGCCATTCTTGCGCGGAAGCCGTGCACCTTCTGTCTGTGGAGCTTCTTGGGCTGATAGGTTCTTTTCATTATTTTCACTCCTTTTTTCTGTCGGGCACGGATGCCTGCCGTACGCCGCCGATAATGGGATTTATGTATTAAGACGGTTCTGAAGAAGCTGCGCCCCAAAGCCTCGGGCGCCGAGGATAACCGTAATAATCAAAATTCCTGCCGATTATCTATTATATCCTGTATAAAGCAAAATGTCAACAAAAACTCTTTACAGAGCCGCTGTTTAAATCTCCGATAAGGACCGACGCTCGGGTGAAGCCGGATTGCACTCCTTTTGCGGAGCAGGACGGCGCTTAAAGCAGGCCCTCTCGAGTCACGAAGTCAAACCGAAAGCCGCTCAGGCCCCCACTCCGGTCAAGGCTTCAACCGCCGCGACCTCAGCTTTCCTGTTTTCCCTGTGCCGAAAGCCCACAAAGCGCTCGAATCGCACCGGTTGCTCTTCCTCTTTACAGGCAAAAGCCATAAAAGTGCCTTGGATAATTGCCCTTCGCACTTCTTGTGAAGCTTTTCATTTCAAAAGTACGAGGCTTCTTTAGATTCATATTTATTTGCTTAACGGTTTCACGGCGAAGCTCCTTGTATAAGCCGGAACGGGATATCCCCACAGCCTGATATATGCGATTTTGGCAGCCCTTGACGGGGCAATATTTCTATCTGCGCCCGTTTTTCTCTCGTCGGGTGTTGGAATTCCCTTCACTTTCGGTATACTGCTCTTGAATCATACCGGACCTCCGTGGTTTTTTGTTGTGTGGTCACTTCAATTATACCGCCGCTGCCATAACTTCTTCTGCTTGTCCTGTTTCATTTTCAACATGCCTAACCTTTTATAATTCTTACAGCCTGCGACTTTCCCTTGATTTTTTAAATGAATAATGCTATAATTACCGAGTTGAAAAATTCAACCCCGAGCAGCGGCCCTGCAGCATCCGACCCTTCTGCTCCCCTCTCAGCCTTGAGGCGGAGCCCGAGGACTCGCACACAATAAGCCGCCGCAGCGGCCCTGCCGAAAGGATTTCCGCGCAAAAATCAATTAAATCGAGGTGTGGCGCAGTCGGTAGCGCACTAGTTTTGGGAGCAAGTTACCGCCACTCTGTCCCATAAAACGAAAAACGCCGAAAAGCCTTGAAAACACTGAGTTTTTGCGGTTAATCGACTTTGATATTGTTTTGAAAAAACGGTTTGACCACTTACAGAAATCAAGCGAAAAATCAAATATTTTCACACTTCGGGGTGTGGCGCAGCTGGTAGCGCGCGAAGTTTGGGAGCTAAAGGTCGCTACCCGATCCCCTCTTCAAAAAAGCGAGGAAACGC
>CAZDEI010000050.1:0-6845 GCA_964504325.1 uncultured Eubacteriales bacterium
ATCATATTCCTCAATTGAGGAAATGAAGAAAAGCAATATTGAAAGGAAGCGCAGTGAAAACGCAAGATACCTCGAAATGTACGGCGTGGATATCTTCGATATGACAAACTATGATCTTGTGGTTGACACCACCGCAGCAGCCCCCTCGGAGGCTGCCGAAAAAATAATCGCAGGCTGTGAGGACCGACTTAATAATAACGCCTACCTTTACCCTCCCCGTCTGCTTCCCACCCTCACCGAGCGAGATTGCTCAGGCACGGTAACTGTATGCTGCTATAAAAACAATTTTTATATTTTAACGGGACACAACGCCGTTATGAGCGCAATACGGGATAACAGTGTGTTTATTTCCTGTAAGCTCGTAAAGCCCTCGGAAACAGCAAAATTCGACAATTATCGCCGTTCTGAGCACCGTGAATGGTTTGATGAGCTCCACAGGCTCGGCAGACGCGAATTTACCATGTATTAATTTAATGATTTTAGCAATAAAGCAAATGCGGAAGCGGTTGAAATTCAACTGCTTCCGCATTTTCACTTATCTGACAAAGGATGCGTTGACCGCTTTTTCAAATTCTCGGGCGGAAACGCTTTCCCCGCCGCCGTCAAACTGAGAATTTCGAAGCATAACTGCCGCAACACCGTTGACGGGATCTATCCAAAAATGAGTGCCGTAGGCACCGCTCCAGCCAAACGAGCCGATGGGGAGATCGGCATATTCGGCGGTTGTGACAACCCTGACGGAAAGCCCCCAGCTTTGATTGAGGGAATCGGGCCCCTTGGGTATATAGGGTTCGGCCATAAGCCTTACGGTTTCCTCGGCAATTATGCGCCTGCCGTTATAAACTCCTCCGTTTAAAAGCATCGAGGCAAAGTGACCGTAGTCATTCAGAGTCGACACAAGGCCTGCTCCGCCGAGCCTGTGCTCGCAGGGGAATTCTCCGAATATACAGCCTTTCGGCATTTCGGCCACGGCATTTTTTCCGTCGCGAACGGTATGCATGGCAATCAGCCTGTCCCACTGCTCCTCACTCGGAGCAAAGACAGTGTCGCACATTTCAAGCGGAAGGAGGAGCTCCTCCTTGATAAAATCGTAGTAATCCCTACCCGTAATTGCTTCGACGAGCTTTACCAGTACATCATAAGCAGCCGTACCGCTGTAGCGCTCCTCGGTGTCGGGCTCGTAATCAAGTCCGAATTTCATTACATAATCGACAAAGCTGTCAACCGTACGCCTGTCCTCAGCCGTAATGCTTGCAAGCTTAGCATAATCACTGCCGAAGCCGGAGGTGTGAGTAAGCAGATTCTTAACCGTAGGAGCCTTTTTCGGTGCACCCAGGTCAACATACTCACCGTTCTCGGCTCTCGCCACAACATGCATATCGGCGAATTCGGGAATATATTTATGTATCGGATCCGAAAGAGAAATACGTCCCCTTTCGACAAGAATAAGAACAGCCACTGCCGTGACGGGCTTTGTCATTGATGCAAGCCTGAAAAGCGTGCGAGCATCCACACTTCGACCGTTTTCGACAGATGTATTGCCGAAGCAGAGCTCAGAGACAACTCCGCTTTTATCCAAAACAAGATAGGCAGAGCCGAAGGCCTTTTGCTTATTTATGTCGCTCTCGGCGAGCTCGGTGATGTTTTTTTCCAAAAGACATTTATCTAAAATCATTTCAAGCCTCCCGCGTTCAGCTACAGACAAAGCTCCTCGGCCTTGCCGCTCGGCGAATAGAAGGTGTATTTTACACCTGCGGAATCAAGCATACGCTTTGAGGCACGAACGGAATCGGTATCGGAATATTTATCGCAAAGATATATAACCTCGGAAATTCCCTTTTGAATTATCGCCTTTGTGCATTCGTTACAGGGAAAAAGAGTAGTATACACCCTGCAGCCGCGAAGATCACCCTCGGCGCTGTTGAGTATCGCATTCAGCTCGGCATGACAAACAAAGGCGTATTTGGTCTCAAGCATTCCGCCCTCCCTATCCCAGGGATAAAGATCGTCATCGCAGCCGTGCGGCATACCGTTGTAGCCGACCGAAACTATTCTGTTATCCGAATTGACAATGCATGCTCCCACCTGCGTGCCGGGGTCCTTGCTTCGGCGTGCGGAAAGCATTGCAATTCCCATAAAATATTCGTCCCATGTTATGTAATCCTCTCGTTTCATTACTCTGCACCTCCGTTAAGTCGGTCTAATATCGGTAACAGCTCCTCGGGATGAGCGATTATTTCCCTTGCGCCGTTTTCCTCAAGCTCTTTTTGCTCTCTGAAGCCCCAAAGCACCCCGACGGGAAAGGCACCGCAATTGACACCTGTTTTTATATCGGTTCCCGTGTCACCCACAAAAACGCACTCGCTCGGCTGAACTCCAAGCTGCCTCATAACCATAAAAGCGGCAGTAGGATCGGGCTTGGAGGGAATGCCGTCGCGCTTACCGAGTATTGCGTCGAATTCGGCCGGACAGCACTTATCAACAACAGTTTTCGCAACCTCGTCTGCCTTGTTTGTAATTACCGCAGTGAGATATCCCGCCGCCTTAAGTCGGGCTACAAGCGGAATAATCCCGTCATATGCATAGCTCCTGTCGGCATAGTGCTCGGCGTAATAGCTTAAGAATTCCGAGGTAAGCTCATCGGCAAGCTCATCAGCAGTGCCCTCGGGCATAGCCCGTCTTACCATAACGGGAATTCCGTTTCCGGCAAAATAATTAAAGGCCTCGGTGGGATGTGTCGGCATACCTCGCTTTTCAAGGCAGAGATTTACTCCGTAGGCAAGATCCTCGAGAGTATTCACAAGGGTTCCGTCAAGATCGAAAAGTATTGCTTTAATTCGGTTAGACAAGCTGATGCCTCCTTGGGGATTAAAAGAGCGATTAATTGATTGTATTATAGCATTTCATCTCACCCGTTTCAACCGTTTTCGGCGTTCTCGGGCAGATACAGTCAAAAAAATGCTCAGATTCGCGTATTTTTGAAAATTTCTCTTGCAATTGCGCTTGAAATCTGTTAAAATACATTTTGCTATGTAGATTGTCAAAGGAGGTGCTTGTCATGGCAAAGTGCGATATATGCAGCAAGGAGATCGCTTTCGGAATTAAGGTTTCCCATTCTCACAGAAGATCCAACAGAACCTGGAAGCCCAATGTCAAGAAGGTGAAGGCTATCGTCAACGGCACTCCTGTTCGCCTCAATGTGTGTACGCGTTGTCTGCGTTCGGGAAAGGTAACCCGCGCCGTTTGATCATTTGGTAAATATTGCGCCGGAGTGCTGCTGCACTCCGGCGTTTACCTTTTATAGGCCCTATTCTCTTCCTACAGCTCTTTTCTTTATGCCGAATATCATTCTCAGTATTCCGCCTGCCACCTTGGGATCATCAAAAACAACAACCTTCATAATACACCCCTTCAGCCGTGCCTTGCACAGGTGAGTCCGAGCAGGATTATCATCAGTGCAAGAATGAATATAACGGTGCTGTTCGAGCAGCAGGAAGCCACAATCAGTCCAAAGCCGAAGGCTACCGCAACCGCGCCTCTGAAGGATCTTCCTCTGTACATAAAGCACCGCCTTTCACATGACTATATTACGGCGAGCCTTGCCGACCCGTGTATGTCCCCGATAAAAAAAGCGCATCAATCGGAAAAACCGATCGATGCGCCTTTGTTATTTATAAAGCATCAGATGGAAATTGTGTTGGCCATCTTGTAGCCCTCGTAATCAAATTCCTTCTTCATGGCGAGAGCATCGTTTATATCATCATCTACAATTTTACTGTTGCGAACGGAAACAATACGGTTGCCTATACCGTCACAGAGCAGATTAGCGGCGTGGTAGCCCATTCTGCTTGCGGTCTCTCTGTCACGCACGGTAGGACTGCCGCCGCGCTGAACATGACCGAGAACAGTTGCACGGGACTCGATTCCGGTCTCTGCCTCGATTCTTTCGGCAAGCTCGTTCACATGGCCGACACCCTCGGCAACAACAATTATGAAATGCTTTTTGCCTGCCGCCTGAGTTTCGCGAATTCTCGCGATTATGTCCTTATCGAAATCGTAAGGAATCTCGGGAACGATAATGGAGGTGGCGCCCACGGCAATACCGGTCTGCAGAGCCAAATGGCCCGCATTTCTTCCCATCACCTCAACAACCGAGCAACGGTCATGGGACTGAGTGGTATCTCTCAGTCTGTCTACCATTTCAACGGCGGTATTCATTGCGGTATCAAAGCCGATTGTATATTCGGTAGCAGATATATCGTTATCTATGGTTCCGGGAAGACCTACGCAGTTGATGCCTCTTGCGGTCAGAGCGGCAGCGCCCTTAAAGGAGCCGTCACCGCCGATTACGGCGATTCCGTCGATTCCGAGCTTACGACAATTTTCGACAGCCATCTGCTGACCCTCCTCGGTTTTGAAGAGAGGGCTTCTTGCGGTATAAAGCATTGTACCTCCGCGATGAATTATGTCGGAAACGCTTCTGAGATTAAGCTCAACGATATCTCCGTCGATAAGTCCGTTATAGCCACGCATTACTCCGTAGACCTTGACACCTCTCGAAAGAGCGGTTCTGGTCACGGCTCTGATTGCGGCGTTCATTCCGGGAGCGTCTCCTCCGCTCGTCACAATACCGATAGATCTTACTTTGTTTTCCATATTCAACACCACTTTGTGATAATAATTAATAAGCCTCGGGCGGAGCTTTTTTCGGTCAAGGGCTGTCCGAATACAAAAACCGCCTTATACAATATATATTTTTCGGGAGGATATGTCAAGCCTTGTTTCTCACCAATTTGACATTTTTTTCACCAAGCAGGACTCTTAGGCTGTCGATCAGCTCCTCCGAGGGAGCCACCCTTAAACCGTTCGGACAGGTATATATCCTGCTGCTCTCGGTGACCGTAAGCTTAACGGGAAAGCTGCCCATGTATTTACTCATGAGCTCTGTTGAAAGTCTCCACTCCTCGCTGCTTTCACTTGGTACTCTGACCCACAGAGCCTCCTCAAAGCTTTTTGTGCGAGCCGTTGTACCGCAGGCCTTTTCAGCCTCGCCGAGCTCTGTCAGCCTTTCCGCCACAAGCTCGACCGTCCTTTCATTCTCCTGCTCGCGGATGCTGATTTTGCCGTCAAGCCTTATAATTTTTCCTGCCTCAGTAAGCGAGGAGTATTTCTCCCCCACCCTTGAGAAAAGCACCGAGGTAACAGCTCCGTAACGATCCTCAAGCGTGAGCAGACCTATACTGCTGCCGCTTTTAGTTGCCTTCACCTTATAGGCGGTAACTATACCGACTATAGATACCGCCGCTCCGTCCTTAAGAGAGGATAGCTCGGCAGTAGTGACCGCACCGACCGAAGCCGCATAGGCCTCGAATTCCTGCACGGGATGTCCGCTTATATATATTCCCGCAGTCTCCTTTTCAAAACGGAGCAGCTCCCAGCGCGGAAGCTCCTCAACCTCGGGAAGCTCGGGAGCGCGCTCGCTGCCGCGATCGGGTTCACCGAAGAACATATCAAGCTGACCGGACGACTCACGCCGCTTTTTTGCGTCGGTGATTCGTACCGTCTCGTCAAGAGATAGCAGCATTTGCCTTCTGTTGGCTCCGAGGCCGTCAAGTGCACCGCATTTGATAAGGCTTTCGACAGCTCTCCTGTTGAGATGCTGTCCGGTAATTCTCTCACAAAAGTCGAAAAGTGACGAAAAAGGTCGTACTCTTCTTTCGCGAATAATATCCTCGATCAGTGCCGAGCCGAGGTTCCTCACGGCAAGCAGACCGAAGCGTATACCCTTCTCGGTGGCAACAAAGCTTGCCTCACTTGAATTGACGGAGGGGGGCAAAAGGGTTATTCCGAGTCGGGAGCATTCGGCAATATATTCGTTCACCTTGGCTCCGCTGTCGAGCACACTCGTAAGCAGGGCGGCAAGATATTCGGCGGGATAATGGCATTTCAGGTAGGCCGTACGGTAGGACACGACAGAATATGCCGCGGCATGTGATTTGTTAAAGGCGTAGGAGCTGAAGGCATAAAGCTCATCAAATATTTTTTCCGCTTTTTTCTGCGGTATACCGTTGTTGATACAGCCGATACAGCCGTTTTCGCCGCTCTCGCCGAATATAAAGGCATTTCGCTCCTTTGCCATGACATCATGCTTTTTCTTTGACATGGCACGCCGCACGATATCGGCTCTGCCGAGGCTGTAGCCTGCCAAGGCCCTGAATATCTGCATGACCTGCTCCTGGTAAACTATGCAGCCGTAGGTTTCCCTCAGAATCGGCTCAAGCTGAGGGGCATCGTATTTCACCGCACTCTTATGCTCGTGATTGTAGATATACTTCGGAATAGAATCCATGGGTCCCGGTCGGTAGAGCGAAAGAATTGCTGTAAGATCCTCAATGCTTTCGGGGTGAAAGCGCTTGAGGACCGCCTTCATTCCGGCCGATTCGAACTGAAAAACGCCCTCGGTAAGTCCCTCGCCCACCATTTTATAGACCTCGGGATCATTATCGGGGATTTCCTCAATCGAAAAGTCGGGCCTTGTGCGACGAATTGATTTCACGGTATCATCTATTACCGTGAGATTTCGAAGGCCGAGGAAGTCCATTTTCAGGAGACCGAGCTCGTCAAGAGCCGTCATCGTATACTGAGTGACGACCGCACCGTCGTTGCAGGCAAGCGGCACATACTCATCAACCGGACGGTCGGATATCACAACGCCTGCGGCATGTGTCGAAGCGTGTCGAGGCATACCCTCGACCTTTTTCGCGGTATCAAGCAGCTCGGCCACCGTCATCGAGCTCTCATACTCCTTTTTTAGCTCGGGGGACTCATTCAGTGCTCTCTCAATT
>CAZDEI010000051.1:0-6671 GCA_964504325.1 uncultured Eubacteriales bacterium
ATTCACCCGAGCTTATATGGGTAATGCTGCCGGCAAATTCAAATGCGCATTTTGCCGTCAGGTATAAGAGGGCACATCCCGAGGTTAAGCTGGTCTTTGATATCATAGATATGTGGCCGGAAAGCTTTCCCCTGAAAAAGCTATCGAAGCTGCCGCCCTTCACCCTTTGGAGAAATATGCGAGACCGTTCCCTGAAATATGCCGATGCGGTCGTTGCCGAGTGCGATCTTTACAGGGAGATGCTTGCTGACAAGCTCAGCACACTGCCCTCCTTTACGCTTTACCTTGCCAAGGAGGCGGAGGGTGTCAAGGCCTCTCCCGTCCTGCCCGAAAGGGGAATAAGCCTTTGCTATCTCGGCTCGGTGAATAATATAATCGATATTCCGCTGATCGCCTCACTTGTTGCCGAGCTTGCGCGAAGGACCGAGGTTACCGTCAGAATAGTCGGCAGCGGTGAAAGAATGGGCGAATTCGCCGAGGCAATACGCTCCGCCGGCGGACAGGCAATTCTTCACGGAGCGGTATATGATCCCACGGAGAAGCAGAGAATATTCGATATGTGCCATTTCGGCATAAATGTCATGCGTGATTCGGTTTGCGTGGGGCTTACCATGAAATCCATGGATTATCTTAAGGGCGGTCTGCCGCTTGTCAATAATATCAAGTGCGACACGGCACGCTTTGTCGAGAGCTACGGAGCCGGCGTGAACATCACCGCGGAGGGACTTTCCTCACAGGCCGAGCGGATGCTCTCCCTGACGCGTGAAGAGCTTCTTGAAATGCGCAGCGCGGCGACAAGAGCTTTTCACGACAACCTTACCGTCGAAAAATTCAACGGCAGACTTTCCGAAATACGAGAGAAATTAGGAGTTTAATATGTCAAAAATAACAGGCTGCGGAATTTACCGCTTCTTTCTGAACACGGCCGTTTATAAGGCTGTGGCGGTTTGTGCGATGATGCTGTCTCCCGTTATATTTTTCTGCTTTGCCGATGAGCTTATCAGCATTTTTCTTTTGGCTTGGGCTGCCTTTATACTTTTGAACGATCTTTTCGGTGAACGCAGATTTATGAAGGCTCCCTTCACGCTTATTTTGCTTGCCTTTGTGCTGTCCTATACGGTTACGGTCGCCTTAAAGCACGGCGACCAGATATCAGTTACCTTCAATTGGTACTTTTGGCTGTTTGTTCAGTTCTTTGTGCTCTACGCGCTCTTTGATAAAAAGGATATGCGCGGAATCACCGAGGAAATGCGCTTTATCAATCGCCCCATAACCGCCGTCGCGGCACTTTGCGGAGTTGCGGGCATAGCCGTTTACCTTTTCAGAATAAGCATTATATTCCCCGAACCCTCGGAGGTTACGGGTGCGATTATGTTCGGCCTTATCCGAGACCGAAATTTCGGACTTTTCAACAATCCGATACCCTTTTCGTGTGCCATGTATGTCGGTATTGTGGCAGCGGTATGGAACCTGATTGCGAGCTTTTTTGACAAAAAGCGCTCTATTGCATCTGAAATATATTATATCGCAGTGCTTGTAATATGTCTTATGGCACTGCATACGACCTTTACGAGAACCTATATTTTCGCCGCCTACTGTACGGTGGCAGGCTCTGCCGTTTCGACCCTGCTGCTTTACCGCAGGGACAGGCTCTCGCTTGTGAAAAGGCTTCTTCGCGGTGCGCTTGTCGGCCTGCTCTCGCTTGCCGTTATGGGCGGAATATATGCAGGTGAAAAGCTGCTGTTCCCAAAAATTGCCAAGCTCAGTGACCCGCAGGTTTATTATTACTCCTCCGATAAGGGCTTTTATCTCGGCAATTCTGAAAGCAGCGGCGTTGTCAACGATGATGTGGAAATGGAGCGTACCGAATACGGTGAGGGCTTCTTGGGACCGCGCGCCAAGATCTGGAGAATCTCGGCCGATGTAATTCCTCATTCGCCCATCTTCGGCTTCACAACGGGAAACAGAATGTCCTCCTCGATAGAATTCGACAGAACCGGATATATCGAGACAAAGCATCAGGAGGGCATTCGTACCTACGATAATGCTTATATTGATATCGCCGTATCGGCGGGGCTTTTGGGACTCGTTCTTATTTTAGCCTTTATTGTTTTGAATGTAATAAGGACTCTTAAGGTCTATTTCTTCAGAAAAAACTCATTTGAAAGCCATTCCGACTCGGCCTTTTATTCGCTCGCGGCCGTTAATTCGGCAGTTCACGCCTGCTTTGTATGCATTTTTATGAGCCTGCTGATTTTTGCGGGTAATTCCACCTGTATATACTTTTGGGTTCTGCTCGGCTATCTCGCCAGAATGAACGATTTTGTTTTGGGAGAGGGCAAGGCAATGCGAATTTCGACGGTGTTCGACAAAATATTCAAATCGGAGAAAAAAGCAAATGGATAAGCTTACGCCTGTAAGTGTGATAATACCCGTTTATAACGGTGAAAGGTACCTCGAAAGCATGATAAGCTGCCTTTCGGGACAAACGCTCGGCGGCTTTGAGGTGATAATCGTAAATGACGGCTCGACCGACGGCACCGAGCAGCTGCTTGAGCGCATATGCTCACGAGTTCATCCCTTTGAGCTTCGCGTGATCAACAAGGAAAACGGCGGTGTGTCTTCGGCGCGCAACCGCGGAATCAGGGAGGCGAGCCGTCAAAGGCTCTGCTTCTGCGATGTTGATGATATACTCAGTCCTGTCTATATCGAGCACCTGCTGAAGGCGATGGAGGCCACCGGGTGCGATATGGTTTTGGGTCTTGTTTCGTCCGAGACTGAGGAGCTTCTGTCGGCAGGTGACAGCTTTAAGGGCGCCGAAATATGCGGAAAGACCGAGCTTTTGAGACGCTTTCTTTACAACGGTGGCAGCATACATCATTGCTGCGCGCTTTATGACCGCTCTCTCTTATCGGAGGATATGCAATACCGTGAGGGCTATCGCTACAGCGAGGATGTGCATCTCCTCTGGCGCCTGCTCGCATCAAATGAGCATACTGCTGTAGTTGAGGAGCCGCTTTACTGCTATCTTCGCAACGAGGGCTCCGCGATGAACAGAAAAATGACAGCAGACCGTATGGATGCGATCATTCTTATGCGTGAGCTTGAGACCTTTATGACCGAGCATGCTCCCGAATTCAGCGAGGAGTTTATCAAATATGCCGTTGCCCGTCACCATTGGTCGATCCTTTGGCAGGCGGCCGGCTGCTTTGATAAATATGAGGATTTTAAAAATTACGCCGAAATATTCGATATGAAGACGGAGCTTAAAAAGCTTTACGGATATCCCTCCGTGAGGGAGTCTCTTTCCTCGAGGCTTTACTGCAAATTCCCCCGAATATATTACAGACTTATGAGAATCTATCTGTTATTCAGGTAAGACGTCAAAATGAGGTATTAAAATGAAAACCATCGCCTTTTATTTGCCGCAGTTCCATACCTTTCCCGAAAATGATGCGTGGTGGGGAGAGGGCTTTACCGAATGGACTAATGTAAAAAGAGCAGAGCCTCTTTTTGAGGAACATTATCAGCCGCGTGTTCCCCAAAACGGAAATTATTATAATCTTTTAGACAACAGTGTGAAGTCGTGGCAGATCGAGCTTGCGAAGAAGCACGGTCTTTACGGCTTTTGCTTCTATCATTATTGGTTTGACGGCAAGCTTCTCATGGAGCAGCCCGTGGAGCAGTATTTGAAGGACACCTCTCTTGATTTCCCCTTCTGCATTTGTTGGGCAAATGAGCATTGGACAAAGGCGTGGGAGGGCAAGCAGAATCAGGTGCTCATTGCACAGCGCTACGGCGGCGAAAGGGAGTGGCGTGAGCATTTCAACTATCTTTTGCCATTCTTCCTTGACAAGCGCTATATAAGAAACAACGGTAAGCCGCTTATGGTTATTTATCGTCCCGATCTTATGGATTCCGCTCTCAATCCGATGCTTGACTGCTGGCAGTCGCTTGCCCGCGAAAACGGCTTTGAGCTTGAATTTGCCTATCAGCAGATTATATTTGATCTTCAGAAGAATAAGGACGACAGCCGCTTTACCTACAACATCGAATATCAGCCGAATTATGCCGTCTACGACCTCACCAAGAATAAGCATAGGCTCTTGAAGGCCGTAAAGCATGCGATTCAGAAGCCGCTTTATAAGCTCGGTATAAATATTGAGCAGGTGCGTCCCGAGGGGCTTATCCAAAGAGATTACGATGAGGTTTGGAGCGCTGTGCTTTCTCACCGTCCGACGGATAAGAAATGCGTCCCCGGTGCCTTTGTTGATTGGGATAACACTCCCCGTAAAAGGGATAAGGGCAGTGTCTTTGTAGGTGCCTGTCCCGAGAAATTCAGAAAATATATGTCCGCACTGATCAAAAAGGCCAAAAACGAGTACAAAAGCGATATGATCTTCCTTTTTGCCTGGAATGAATGGGCCGAGGGCGGCTATATGGAGCCCGACGAGCGCTTCGGCTGCGGCTATCTTGAGGCTCTTCGTGATGCTCTTGAGGAAAACGGCGAGCTTCCCTCCTACGGAGAATAAAAATGGCAGACAAAAACAGCGGAAGAGCCGTAAAGGCCGGTATCGGATACACAATAGGAAATATGCTCATTAAGGGCATAACCTTTTTGACGATTCCTCTTTTTACCCGCCTTATGTCCACCGAGGACTACGGTATTTTCAACACCTTTAACTCATACATGTCAATACTGACGATATTTGTCGGTCTTGCCTTGCATTCAAGCATAAAAAATGCAAAATACGATTTCCCGGGACAGCTTAAAAAATACACCTCTGCGGTTGTTCTGCTTGTTATCATAAGCTTTGCGGTGATAACCCTGCTGACGCTCATCCTCTCGGGACCGATATCGTCACTGATCGCTTATTCCGCTCCGCTGCTTGTTCTCATGGCTGCGGAGGCTCTCGGTAACAGCCTGATGTCACTGTATAATAACACACTTGCAATTGATTTCAGGTTTAAGGAATATCTGCTGCTTTCCTTTATTTATTCGGGAGGCAGTGTGCTCCTTTCGGTGCTGCTTATAAGCTCGGGTCTGTTCGGCGAAAGCAGCTATATCGCGAGAATAGTCGGAAGCGTTATCCCCCTGGGGCTTATCTCCGCCTATATTATAATTCGCAGCTTTTGCTCCGCAAGACCCTCCTCGCTCGGAAGATATTGGAAATACGGACTTGCCATAAGCCTTCCGCTTATACCTCACGGACTTTCTCAGATCCTTTTGAATCAGTGTGACAGGATTATGATAAAGCAGATGGTCGGAGATGCCGAGGCGGGACTTTACAGCCTTGCCTATAATATAGCGACACTCTTTTTTGTGCTTATCACCTCGGCGGACACGGCGTGGACTCCTTGGTTTTATGAGCGTATGAGCCTCGGGGATGACCGCGGCATCAAAAAGAATACGGCGCTTTATACCGTGCTTATGAGCGTAGTATGTATACTTATCTTTGTCGGCGGCCCCTTCCTTGTTATAGTTATGGGCGGTGAGCAGTATACCGAAAGTCGTCACCTGATAATTCCGCTGATCTATGCGATGTACTACTCTTTTCTTTATACAATGCCCGTGGCTGTCGAATACTACAACAAAAAAACCAAGCTTATTGCCTTTGCCACTGTGCTTTCGGCTGTGCTGAATATTGCGCTGAATTATGCCTGCATAAAGCTTTTCGGCTATACGGCGGCTGCATATACCACCGTTTTCTGTCATGCGGTATATTTCCTTTTCCATCTTGTCATAGCAAAGAGGATTGCCGGCCGCTGGGTATTCGATATGAGGGTTATGCTCGGCTGCATTGCGGCGGTGACCGTTGCAGGTGTGCTGAGCCTTGTCTTCCTCGATAAAATTGTCGAATTTTGGAGGCTTGTGTTCTTTACTCCGGCGATAATAATACCACTTTGCTGCTGTGTTGCAATCCTGATGACGGTAGCGCTTGTAAACAGAAAAAAGCTTGCTGAGCTTATAAAATCAAGGACTGGTAAGTGATTTCAATGAAACAGGATTACGAAAAGCTGTGCTTTGCGGTAGGACCGGTAATGTCCGAGCCCGCCGTGCTTGAGGTGGCAGCTCATAACGCCCCTTATTTCAGAACGGATGAATTTTCCGAAATAATGCTCGAGACCGAGAGGGCTGTGCTTGAGCTTGCCGATGCACCCGAAAATTCCTCTGCTGTTTTTCTCACGGGCTCCGGAACCTCCGGTATGGAGGCCGCCGTGCTCAACACCCTCACCGCAGCTGATAAGGCGCTTATTGTCAACGGCGGCTCCTTCGGTCAGCGCTTTGTCGATATTTTCACGGTGCTCGGAATACCTTTTGAGGAAATCAAGCTCGAAGCGGGCAAGGCTCTCACCGAAAAGGAGCTTGCTCCCTTTCTTGAGGATGACTCCTTTACCGCATTTACGGTGAATGTCGGCGAGACCTCAACGGGAACTCTTTATGATATTGAGCTTATATCCGAGTTCTGTGAGAAAAAGGGTCTTTTTCTCATTGTGGATGCGGTAAGTGCATTTCTTGCCGACCGAATTTCGGTTTCCCGTCACGGAATCGGTGTGCTGATAACAGGCTCTCAAAAGGCACTCGGCGTAATGCCCGGCGTGTCGCTTATTATTCTTTCTCCCGAGGGAAAGGATCGTGTTCAGTCGAATAATGTCGCTTCGCTTTATTT
>CAZDEI010000052.1:0-6628 GCA_964504325.1 uncultured Eubacteriales bacterium
TCTCAAATGCATTCGCATGCTGACCTTCCTGCCGCTTGAACAGATAGACGAAATGGATTCCTGGGAGGGAAGTGCTCTCAATACGGCAAAGGAGCTCCTCGCATACGAGCTCACCAAGATGGTTCACGGCGAGGAGGAGGCCGTAAAGGCTCAGGAGGCCGCCCGTGCACTCTTCTCAACGGGAGCCGCTACCTCTGCCCCCGAATTTGTTTTCACCGCTGACGGACTCGGTGAGAACGGCAGTGCCGATATTCTTACTCTTCTCACCCGCTCCGGTCTTGTCGCCTCCCGCTCGGAGGCTCGCCGTGCCGTTGAACAGGGCGGAGTCAGCGTGAACGGTGAAAGAGTTTCGGATATAAGGGCCGAATACTCAGCAGACAGCCTTAAGGGGGGAATCCTTCTCAAGCGCGGCAAAAAGAGCTTTGTCAAGGTGATCCTCGGCTGAGCCGTGTGAGCCGTACAAGCTCCGGGTAACAATAAAGCAAAAGCGGAAGAAGCAGAGCTCCTGCCTCTTCCGTTTTTTTGCATTAAAAAGGCCTCCCCTACGGCAAAAGAAACCGCACGGGAGACACTTTTATTCATTCGATGGTCGCCGTTGCTTCAACCGAGGAAAAGGAAAAGCCGCATTTTTCATAAAAGCCGCGCCGCTCGGGGGAGCAGAGAGCAAAGCATTTTCTTCCGCCGAGACGGGACATAAGCTCCTCAACAAGCCGGACGCCCTCTCCCCTGCCGCGCATATCCGGTCTTACCGCAACGCCGCTGATAAGTGCGGCATTTCTCGACATAAAGCCGCATACGGCGACACCGCTTTTATTAAGCACCGCCGTCGCGGCGCCGTGCCTCATTCGGTGAGAAACATCGACGCAAAAGCTCTCACGGTCGGGAAGAGCAATATCCCCGTCTTCACCCTCCGAGAGCATATTGAAAACGGCATCGGTGGAGGGGTGTGAAAAGGGCTCGGGCTCGGTATAAGCAGCCGTGCTCTGCCTCTCAAGGCAAATTGCGGTGCCGCTCACCCTGTAGCCCAGCGCCTTTATAAAAGTGTCAGTCGCCGTTACGCGGTTGCAAACAACCGGAAGAAATTCTCTCAGCTCCTCAAGCTCGGCCTCATATGAAGCCGAAAGAAGCATTTGACCCTCAAAGCGGCACATCACGGCGGTCAAGACGCCCTCACGGTCCTGCGTATAAAAATCCGCCAAGCGGCCCTCCGCTCCGTATGCGGTGAAAAGGCCTGTGATTTTTGCCGTAACCGAGCTCACGCCGAAGCGCTCCGCTGTATCCGTCGACAGCTCGTGAGCAAGTCTTATCACAGCTCGCCTGCGGCCGCTCTTTCGATAAGAAGCTTCGCAAGGCGGTAAACATTTTCAAGATCCTCAAAGGAGGCAACACTCGACGAGGAATGAATATATCTGCAGGGCAACGACACCGCCGCGGTCCTCACGCCGCCCATTGCGGTATGAAAGGCACCGGCATTGTTTCCGCCCGCCACCTTGCTCTTGGTCTGGCATTTAATGCCCTGCTCCTCGGCAAGCCTTCTTCCCTCAAGATACATTCTGCGATCGTAAAGGGTCGATTTGTCCATAAAGGAAAGCACCGCACCGCCGCCGACCTCACAAACTCTGTCTCCGCCGCTGTTGGACGGAATGTCGGCCGCCGTAGTGCCTTCGATTATTACAGCCGCCTCACATTCGCTGTTGTAGACCGCAACTCTTGCTCCGCGAAGACCGATCTCCTCCTGAGTAGAGAAGGTGGCGGTGAAATCGTACTCTGCCTCCTCAAGGAGAAGTCTTATGAGCACGGCACAGCCTGCACGGTCATCTATTGCCTTTGAGACAAAGCGAGAGCCGAGCTCGGAAAAATCAGGCTCAAAGACGGCCGTCTCACCGACAGCTATCAGCTTGAGTGCCTCCTCCCTTGAGGCAGCACCTATATCAAGCACAAGTGAGCTCTCGGAGGGAAGCTTTTCAGCCTCCTCCTTTGAGCAGAGATGCACCGGCTTAACGCAAACAACACCGCGTGCACCGCCCTCAAACAGGAATCTCTTGCCGAGCAGAGCGGGAAGCTCTATTCCGCCCACCGTTTGGAATTTGACAAAGCCGCGCTCATCAACAGAGGTGGCTATTATTCCGACCTCATCCATGTGAGCATCTGCAGTGACCCTGACAGCCGCTCTTTTCCTGCCCTTCTTTTTTGCTATTATATTTCCGAGTGGATCAACCCTTATTTCGGCGTGATCCCCGATTTTTTCGATTATGAATTCTCTGACGGCAGCCTCTCTTCCCGAGGCACCGCACAAAAGACAAAGCTCCTTTAACAGCTCCTTCATTTACCTTACCTCCCTGTCAAGAACATAGCCGACAAGTATTTCCGCGGCAGAAGCAACATCCCTGAGATAAACGGCTTCGGCAGGTGTGTGCATATTGCGCTCGGGTATCGAAACGAGACCCGTTTTACAGCCGCCGCGAACGATGCCCATCACATCCGCATCGGTGCCCGTTCTTCCGCCCATAACCTCAAGCTGATAGGGTATGCTTCTTTTGTCGGCAGCGGCCTTCAGTCCGTCCGACACGGAGGCGGTAAGTGAGGGGGCGATTCCGAGCATTGCTCCGCCGCCTGCCTTTCCCGTGGAATCGGGTGAAACACCGGGAGTATCCGCAAAGGAAACATCGACCGCCACGGTCTCATCGGGGTAAAGAGTATATGCTCCCGTCACAGAGCCTCTGCAGCCGAGCTCCTCCTTGTCCGCAAAAAGGAATTTCACGGTCACGGGCAGGCTTTTCTGCTGAGAAAGCTCCCTTGCGGCAAGCAGCAGGGCCGCGCAGCCTGCACGGTCGTCAAGCGAGGGAGAGGTCATGCATTCCTCCGAAAGCATGACGGGACGGGTGTCGAATACCGCCGCATCACCTAAGGCTATCTGCCTTTCGATTTCCTCGGTTATTCCGGTATCCGCATAAATATCGTTGAGCTTGGGCGCCGAATCGGCTCCGCCCGCAAGATGCGGAGGCACCGAGCAGAAAACGGCCTTTACCTCGCTTTTTCCGAATATTTTGATTCGGGTGGAGGGCAGCAGGCGTGAATCGATTCCTCCGACCGCACCGAGCTTGACAAAGCCCTCGGGCAGAATTTCGGTTACCACAAAGCCGATTTGATCGTAATGAGCCTCAAGCAGCACGGTGTAATCGCTTTCACCCTTTATTGTGCCGACAACGCCGCCGTCCGGCAACCTTTCTGTGACGGCATAGCGGGATAAATCCGCGGCGATAATCGCGGGAGCATTTCCGGTGCCCGCGCACCATACACCCTCGCAAAGCTCCTGCAGGAGCTCCCTGACATCGTTATTATTCATTTACAGCTTCCTTTCCGTTTTCGGACTGTGAGGGCAGTCCGCCCTTGTTGCTTTTTCGGCCTCCCGTCCTGAAAACGAGCAGCTTTCCGAAAATATAATTTAAGATTATTACCAATATATTTACCGCGATCTTTCTGATCGCAAAATTTTCAACAACCAGCTCAAGCAGCGGAACTCCCGCAGCCTCAAGCAGCATCGTCAGCACACGCGAGGCAAAAAACACGAGTGCCTCTCGCAGCAGTCCGGCCGCTCCGCTTACATGCGACCTGAAAACCAAAAGCTTATTGACTATATAAGCAAATACAACCGAAACGACTATGCCCGTTATGTTGCTCGGAGCCTCCTCAAGAGAAAAGGCATAATGCAGCAGGAAGGAAACGGCATAATTCACGGCGGTTGTGGCAGCACCTGCAAAAAGATATCTCACTGCCTCACTGCCGCAAAGGCGGCGCACAAGCTCTGTCGGCTTCTTCATCATCTGTCACCGAGAGCGTTTACAAGCTCCTTGAAGTGCCGGCCTCTTGCGGTGAAATTCGGGTAAGCATCAAAGCTTGCACAGGCAGGTGAAAGTATTACCGTATAACCCGGAAGAGCAAGCTCATGAGCCTTATTCACGGCCTCCTCCATACCGTTTACACGGAGCAGCCTGAGCCTTTCGGGATTATAGGAGGAATCCTCGGTGACTGCCCTTTCGATTTTTTCGGCGGTGGGTCCCGTCAGTATCAGTACCCTTACCTTTTCGTTTACAAAGGGTGCCATCGGCTCAAAGGGGATATGCTTATCGTAGCCGCCCGCTATCAAAACCACATTATCGGGCAGCGCCTTAAGCCCCGCAACCGTACGGGTGGGACTTGAGGCAATGGAATCATTATAATACTTAACACCGTCAAGCTCGCGTACAAGCTCGATTCGGTGCTCTACACCGGTAAATTCCCGTGCAACCCTTACTATGCTGTCGGCGCCTGTATAGCCCCATACGGCCGAGATTGCCGCAAGATAGTTTGCCACATTGTGGTCACCGAGCACCGCTATATCGCTTCTGTCAAGCACTGGAGCCGTGACTCCTCTGTAGGAAATGCACAGCGTGCCCTCGGGAGAAAGCCATGCGCCGTTCCTCACCTTGCCGTTCATGGAAAATTTCATAAGCTGGCCTCTCACCTCAGGAGAAAAGCCGTCGGTGGTCGGATCGTCGGCATTCAGCACCGTGCGCGAAAAGGCGTTTTGATGAAGGAATATGTTCTTCTTGGCGTTAACATATTCATCCATATCCTTATGCACATCGAGATGATTCGGAGCAATATTCGTAACAACGGCAACATCAGGGCTCCTCCTCATTGAGATAAGCTGAAAGGAGGAAAGCTCGACAACCGTAAAATCCTCGGGTTTTATCTGCTCGATTCTCGGGAGCAGCGGCTCGCCTATGTTTCCGCCCACATGAACCGTTTTTCCCTCAGCCTTAAGCATTTCGGCAATCAGTGTGGTAGTGGTGGTTTTTCCGTCCGAGCCCGTAACTGCGAAAATTGTCGAGGGACACAGCTCAAAGAAAACCTCCATCTCGCTTGTGACGGCTATTCCGTTGTCCCGCGCCCTGACAAGCTCGGGCATATTAAAGCTCATACCGGGGGTGCGGAATATCATATCCACCTCAAGATTGTCAAGATATCCATCGCCGAGGCGAAGCGTTGCACCGAGGCGCTCAAACTCATCGGCCATGGGGCCTATCTGCTCGCGGGTGCGTCGGTCACAGACATAGACCTTGGCGCCCTTGCTTAAAAAGCTTTCGACAAGCGGCGAGTTGCTTACTCCCGTGCCGCATATTGCGATCCTCTTGCCCTTTATTTGATCGAAAAATTCCCTGTAATCCATGGAATTACCTCCGTTAATGCCTTCGTAAGGACCGTGCCGGATTGAAGCACGGCCGAAAAATTACAGTAATATTTTACCACATTTATTCCCTTAAGTATACATTATTTTTTATGTTTGAAAAATACAGCTCGAGGGACAAGGAAAAAAGCTCCTCTCCGTATTTAAATAAGATTGACAAAGTGGAAAAAAAAGGCTATTATTTCCTTTGTAAAGTATTAAACCGAGCGGCCCGGCCGTTCAGCTTGGAGAACAAAATGAGGATAGAGGAAATCGATAAAAACATGCAATACCACTCTGCCGAGGAGCTCGGCGAGCTTGAGTGGTACGATATCAGGAAGGAGGAGGCCTTCGACATATACGGCTTATATAAGCCGCGCAGTGAAAAGGAATTCAAGCGTATGCCCACCGAGGTGGCCGAAAAGGTCAACGAGGGCGTGCTTCAGTTTCACGGCCTGACTGCCGGCGGCAGAGTCCGCTTCGGCACCGATTCCTCCGTGATCGCCGTGCTTGCCGAGACGGATCCCAATCTTCCCTTCGGAAACATGTCCCCCATAGCCACCGCAGCCTTCGACCTCTACCGCACCGACAAAAGCGGTCAGCTCAGCTACAGGGGAACCTTTGCTCCCCCGTATTCCATAACCGACAGCTACAGCGCGTATGTCGGCGGGCTCGAATATTCGACCGACTATCTCATTCATTTCCCAACCTATCAGCATATAAAATCCCTCTATATCGGAATAGAGCGTGGCAAGAGCCTTTTTAAGAGCAGGAGCTACAGAAGCCTTGCTCCGATAGTTTTCCTCGGCTCCTCCATCACTCAGGGGGGCTGCGCTTCAAGAGCAGGCAACGGCTTTGTGAATGTCATTTCCCGTACTCTTGATATGGATATAGTCAACCTCGGCTTTTCCGGCTCCTGCAGAGGAGAGCCCGAGATGGCCGAATATGTTGCATCGCTTCCCGCCTCGGTATTTGTTTGCGATTACGATCACAACGCACCGAACGCCGAGCATCTTAAGGCGACTCATTATCCCCTCTACAGGCTCTACAGAGACAAAAATCCCGATACTCCGATTGTTTTCATATCAAAGCCCGACTGGATCTGCGATCCCAATGCCGCCGCACGCCGTGAGGTGATAAGAGAAACCTACCGTCGCGCCGTTGAGGAGGGTGACAGCAGGGTTTGGATAATTGACGGAGAGCAGCTTTTTGCCGGAGAGCGCTATGCCGACTGCACGGTTGACTCCTGCCACCCCAACGACCTCGGAAACGATCGCATGGCAAGAGTTATCGGCGGCGTCCTTAAGGAAATTCTCGGAATATAACCGCTCTAAAGGCTTTTTGACTGTATAAAAGGGGTTGCTTTTATGATTTCTACCGAAATTGGCTCCATCGGCTTTCACCTCAGCTATGAAAGAG
>CAZDEI010000053.1:0-6529 GCA_964504325.1 uncultured Eubacteriales bacterium
CTCTTCCTTTTCGACCCAAATGGAAGATTTGAATTCATTTGCCTTCTGAATAAAAAAGGTTGCGGGACGGGCGTGAAGACCGACCTGATTTTCAACTTTTACATCTTTAACAAACATTTTTTTCTCCTTTAAGCTTACATGTCGAAAACTTTTAGAATAATATTATAATTAACCTTGAAAAATTATATGCAATATGCATAAATCTTTATTATCATTATATCATTTTGACAAATATAGTCAATCCAATTTTAGGCTGTTGCTTAAAGTTCTCATAATTCGCCAAAGGGCGACAAAAAACACTGAGCTTGTTTGTATATTTTGACTTTAAGAGCTATTTATCCTCCGAGGGCTTTACAAGCATATCGGGACGGCGCCTTTCGGTTTCAGCCAAGGCCTGCTGCCTCTTCCACTCCGCGATATTCCTGTGATGTCCCGAAAGAAGCACCTCGGGAACCTTAACACCGTGCCATTCGGCCGGCTTTGTGTACTGCGGGAATTCAAGCAGACCGTCGAAGTGGCTTTCCTCCTCAAAGCAGATATCATCGGGCAGAACTCCCTTAACCATTCTGCAGACGGTATCGGTAAGCACAAGTGCGGGAAGCTCACCGCCCGTAAGAACGTAATCTCCTATCGAGATCTCCTCGTCGACTATTTCATCGATAACCCTTTGATCGACGCCCTCGTAATGTCCGCAAAGAATCACAAATCTGTCAAGCCGCGAAAGCTCAAGCGCACGCTTTTGAGTAAGTGTTTTTCCCTTAGGAGACATATAAATCAGGTGTACATGCTCCTCACCCTCAAGCACCGAGGAATAGCAATCGAATATGGGCTGTGCCTGCATTATCATGCCCATACCGCCGCCGTAGGGAGTATCATCGACCCTGTTGTGCTTATTTCCGGCAAAATCCCGTATATTATGACAACGAAGCTCCACGGCACCTGCCCTTTTTGCTCTGCCGATCACGCTTTCGTTCAGGACGCGGTCACACATTTCGGGAAAAAGTGTCAGAATGTCAATTCTCATCGTCAAATATTCCTTTCAGAGGGCGAAGGATAACAATACCCTCCTCGAGACGCTTTTCAACTACCACGCCGTCAATTGCAGGCACAAGGTATTCTCTGCCGTTGCTCGAAACACACCAGACATCGTTAGCGATTCCCGTGATAACATCGGTTATCCTGCCGAGCGAGGCTCCGGTGTCGGCATCTACGGCCTCGCAGTCTATTATATCCTGAATAAAGCTTCTTCCTTCGGCAAGCCTGAGTGCTTCACGGGCAGCAAAAAGAAGCTTGCCTCTCAGCGCCTCGGCTACCTCGATGGTATCAATGCCCTTGAATTTTATAAGGACAAGTCTGCCGTGCGGCCTGATAGCCTCCACCTCAACGGAGAAACTGCCGCGCTCATCAAAAAACAGCCTTTTAATTCCTTTAAGTTCGTCGGGAGAATGACACCACGCCTCGACTCTTACCTCGCCCCTAAGGCCGTGTGTACCGACCGCCTTGCCGATTTCAAGATATGGCTTTAACATATTTTCCTCCAATAAAAAGCACACCCCTCTGTAGGAAGAGCCGAAGCTTTTCCGTTTTCAGAGGGGTATAATTTTCAGTCGATCTCAACCGCAACCTTGGCATTCTGCCTGATGGCTGCGGCACGCATAACGGTGCGAATCGCCTTGGCGATTCTTCCCTGCTTTCCGATCACTCTGCCGACATCGCCTTCAGCTACCTTAAGATGAAAAACAACAACGCCCTCATCATCGGGAGCATCCTCCACAACAGTGATCTTATCGGGCTCATCGACCAGTCCGGAAGCTATGGAAATCAAAAGATCCTTCATGCTTTATGCCTCCATTCTGATTAAAGAACGCCGTTCTTCTTAAGAAGAGCCTTGACTGTATCGGTCGGCTGTGCGCCGTTGGCGATCCACTTCTTAGCGGCCTCTGCGTCGATATTGACGGTAGCGGGCTCGGTCATGGGGTTGTAGGTTCCGATCTCTTCGATGAGTCTTCCGTCACGGGGAGATCTCGAATCGGCAACAACTACACGGTAGAAGGGAGCCTTCTTAGCACCCATTCTGCGGAGTCTAATCTTAACTGCCATTCTGAAAACACCTCTTTTCGGTTAAAGTTATATTCAAACGGATATTATCCTTTGAAAGCTTAAAGCATTGGCCCGAAGCGCCGCTTCATGCCCTTTGAGCCGACCTGCTTCATCATTTTCTTCATCTGCTCATACTGCTTCAGCAGACGGTTTACCTGTTCAACGGTCTGTCCGCTTCCGGCGGCAATGCGCTTACGCCTTGAGCCGTTGATTATTTCGGGACGGGAGCGCTCCTTGGGCGTCATTGAGGTAATGATCGCGGCGATCCTGTCAAGCTGACGGTCATCTATATCGACATCGCGAAGCTGACTGTCCATTCCCGGCATCATTGAAAGAATCGATTTGAGCGAGCCCATTTTTTTTATGCTCTTGAACTGCTCAAGCAGGTCGTTCATATCGAATTTATTTTGCTCAAGCCGTCTTGCGGTCTCCTCGGCACTCTTTTTATCGATCTCACTTTCGGCCTTTTCGATAAGCGAAAGGACATCGCCCATTCCGAGAATTCTCGACGCCATACGGTCGGGATGGAAAACATCAAGATCGTCGAGCTTTTCGCCATTTCCGACGAATTTAATCGGCTTTCCGGTAACCGCCTTGACCGAGAGAGCGGCACCGCCTCTTGTATCACCGTCAAGCTTGGTGAGAATGACACCCGTGATCTCGAGCCTTTCATTAAAGCTCTTGGCTATATTTACGGAATCCTGACCGATCATGGAATCTATAACAAGGAGGATTTCGTGAACCTCAACCGCCTCGGTTATTCTCGTGAGCTCGGCCATGAGCTCCTCATCGATATGAAGTCTTCCCGCCGTATCGAGAAGCATGTAATCATAGCCGTGATCCCGAGCAAAGGAAAGTGCCTCGCGCACTGTCCTTTCGGGGGCCTGAGTGCCCCTTTCGAAGACGGGGACATCTATCCTTTCCCCGAGCACCTTAAGCTGCTCGATAGCTGCAGGACGGTATATATCAATAGCAACAAGCATAGGTCTGTTACCCGAGGCCTTAAGCTTTTTGGCAAGCTTTGCCGAGTGAGTGGTTTTACCCGAGCCCTGAAGACCGCACATCATGACCACGGTAGGCAGCTTAGAGGAGGTGTTAAGCCTGGCCGCCTCTCCGCCCATAAGAGCACACAGCTCATCACGAACGACCTTTATGACCGTCTGTGCCGGAGTAAGGCTTTCCATCACCCTTTCGCCGATGCATTTTTCGGCGCAGGCATTGGAGAAATCCTTAGCGACCTTATAGTTTACATCGGCCTCAAGCAGTGCAAGGCGCACCTCACGCATGGCGGCTTTGACATCGGATTCACTCATTTTTCCCTTTGAGCGAAGCTTTTTGAAAACCGACGAAAGCTTATCCTGAAGTCCTTCAAAAGCCATTCGTTAAGCTCCTTTCACTGTAGCCTGATACCCGTTAATCCGTCTAAAGCTCCTCGATAAAGCTGTCAAGCTCGCCGAAATCACCCGAGGCGCGTGCAGAGGCATAAAGACTGCGAAGCCTTTCGGTCTTGGCAAGCAGTCCGAGCCTTTGCTCATATTCGGAGAGACAGACCTCTGCCCTTTTTACGGCATCGCGAACTCCCTGACGGGTCATGCTCTCGTTTTCGGCTATTTCCGAAAGCGACAGATCAAGATCATAGTATTCGGAAAGCATTTTTGCCTGCTTTTCGTGAAGAAGAGCGCCGTAATATTCAAAAAGAACCGAGTATTTCAAATCCTTTTGAAGCATCTGACGCACCTACCTGTAAAGTATTTTTCTTTACACCTATGGTATTATACTATCACGAGCCTTCGCTGTCAAGTATTTTTATTTATCTATTGAAAAAATATCGTCCGAATAATATAATAATTAACATCGGTGTTGGAGCCTTGAGTGCTCCGCTTCGATAATAAAACAGTTCGGTGATAATAATGAAGCGTTACACGGCAGGTTTTTCCCTGCTTTGCCTGCTTTTCGGCATAATCCTTTTATCCTGCGGCTGCAGTCGCTCCTTTTCTCTTACCGTGAGAATGGGAAGCTACCCCGACTCGCTTGACCCGCAGATTGCCTCCTCGCGTCTGCAGCTGACCGTTGCTCAAAATGCCTTTGAGGGACTTATGAGGCTCGACGAAAACGGTACTCCCGTGGTGGGAGCCGCCGAAAGCTATACAGTTTCGGCTGACGGTCTTAAATATACCTTCACCCTTCGAGACGGGCTTAAATGGTCGAACGGTGACGAAATGACGGTCGACGACTTCATATTCGGGCTTGAGCGCGCCACCCTTGCCTCCACCAAGGCCGAATACGGATATCTCCTTAAGCACATTGAGGGTGCCGAGGCACGCCTCAGCGGCAAGGAAAGCACCTCTCTAGGTGCCTTTTCCGAGGGAAGCGACAGGCTTGTCATAATTCTCTCCGAGCCTGACGGAGGCTTTTTGCATGCTCTTTGCCACCCGGTTGCCTCCCCCTGCAGCAGAAGCTATTTTACAGATTGCGGCGGCAAATACGGAATCGGCGCAAAGCTCATAATCAGCAACGGCCCCTACAAGATCTCCTACACTGCCGAGAACGAAAGAATCAGGATCGCGCAAAATGTCAACTACGGCGGTGACAGAAGCACTCTGTGCGGCTCGATTGATTTTTCCTTCAAGGCAATTTCCGCCAACAAGGATATAACCGAGCTTTTGGCCTCGGGTGACTGCGATATCGCCGAGGCCGATACCGCCGAGGTGCAAAGGGGCGTAAGCTCGGGACTCGGCTCCCTTGAATATCGCGACTCGGTTTATTATCTGCTTTTCAATCCCTCCTCACAGATTTTTGCAAAAAGGGATATCCGCAGCTCCTTTATTATGTCGTCCTCACTCGGGCAGGACGGTGACGCAGTAACCTCGGCCGAGCTGCTTCCCGCTGATGTAACACTGCTAAAGCATCCGCTCAGCGGCGTTACGGGAATCAAAAAAATCAATTATTACAACGATCCGACAACGGCGTGCTCGCTGTTTCTCTCCGCCTCGGACGAGGCTCTGCGCGAGCTGATCAACGGCTCAAGGCTTTTAACGGATGACAGCTCTGAAATCACAGACTCGGTTAAAAGCATGGCCTCTTCATGGCAAAAGGAGCTCGGCGCCTTTGTAAACATTAACACTGTAGCTGCCGAAACGGCGGCCTACAGAGTAAGGAACGGCAGCTACACAGCAGCAGTCGTGAGAATCACCTCACCAGACCTTTCGGCTGAGGCCTTTGTAAATGAGCTGTATACCGCTCTCGGCTCTCCCAAGGCGCTGCGCTCGGCTGTTACATCGGTTGAAAGGGCCTCCTCTCTCGAGCAGGCAGTTGCCGCAATAAACAGCTTTGTCTCCCTTCTTGAGGAAAACTGCTATGCCGTCCCCGTGACGAGCATACCCAATTATTATCTCTTTTCGGGTAAATACAGCGGACTGCAGATCAATTCCTACGGCTGCATTGATTTTTCACTGATTAGAAAATAGAAGCGCCCCTTCGGTGAGAATTCGCCGAAGAAGCGCTTATTGCCTGTCCCACGGAGGTGGGCTCAAACATTGTTTTCGGAATACATATCGCAGAAGGCGACAAAGGGAGAGCCCTCCTCGCAATCCGCAGAGACCATAACGGGCTTCGTAAGATCAAGACTGAAAACACCCATTATCGATTTTGCGTTTACGGTGTATTTTCCCGATTTAAGCTCAATATCAAACGGCTGCATCATTGCGTTGCTTACAAAGCCGCGTACCGCATCGATGTCATTCAGTAAAACCATTCTCTGTACCAAAGCTTTCATCTCCTTTTGTTTTAATATAACAATATCGAACCTTTTTGTCAAGTGGAGATATTTCCACGAATTACACTACTCTTTATAAATCGGAGCATTTAACCATGAATCTTTTCATTCACACACTCGGCTGTAAGGTAAATCAGTATGAATCTCAGGGAATGGCCGAGCTTTTTTCGGCAAATGGCTTTGAGCTCTGCAGTGAGGCCGAGCTTGCCGATGTCATAATCGTAAATTCCTGCACGGTGACAGCCGAAAGCGACAGAAAGACCCGTCAGGCGGTAAGACATTTCAAAACAGTCAATCCCACCGCAGCCGTTATTCTCACCGGCTGCATGTCGGAGGCCTTTCCTGAGGACGCTGCAAGGCTCGAGGGCGCGGATATTGTCGTCGGAAACAAGAATTACGGCAGGATACTCGAGGTTTACAGGGAATATACGGAGGGCAGAGGCGAGCGGCTCTGTCGTATTGAGGAGCACAAAAGGGGTGACAGCTTTTCCACCCCGTCAATAACCTCCTTCAACGAGAGAACACGCGCATATATCAAGATCGAGGACGGCTGCGACCGCTTCTGCTCCTACTGCGTTATTCCGAGGGCACGCGGAAGGGTCCGTTCGAGAGACCTTGACGACATTGTTAAGGAGGCCTCTGCGCTTGCTGCCT
>CAZDEI010000054.1:0-6454 GCA_964504325.1 uncultured Eubacteriales bacterium
TTCAAGCAGCTCGGCTTCAGAGTGGTGCTTTCTCCCTTCTCATCGAGAAAAATATACGAGCTCGGTATGGAATCAATCCCCTCCGAATCGGAATGCTACCCTGCCAAGCTTGCACATGGTCATGTTCAGTGGCTTATAAACAACGGAATCAAAACGGTGTTTCATCCGAGTGTCTTCTACGAGCGTCAGGAAACGCCAAATGCACAGAACCACTACAACTGTCCGATCGTAGTCTCCTACCCCGAAAATCTCAAAAACAATATCGAGGCCGTAACAAACGGCGAAATTCGATACATCAGACCCTTTATTGCCTTTACGGACGAAAAAACGGCTGCAGACCGTCTTGTCCGGCTCTGTAAAGAGGAATGGGGCATTTCGGAAAAGGAGACACGCCGTGCCGCACGCTCGGCATGGGAGGAGCAGCTTCGCGCCAAGGAGGATATACGCAAAAAGGGCTCCGAGCTCCTTGAGCTTATGGAAAAGGAGGGCGGCAGAGGAATCGTCCTCGCAGGCCGTCCCTACCATATAGATCCCGAAATAAATCACGGAATTCCCGAGCTGATCACCTCCTACGGCCTAACTGTGTTCACCGAGGACAGTCTCCCGCTGAACGAGGCTCCCGAAAGGCCGCTCCGTGTCGTAGACCAATGGGTATATCATTCAAGGCTTTATTCGGCTGCGGAATTTGTTCGCACAAGGGACGATCTTGAGCTGCTTCAGCTCAATTCCTTCGGCTGCGGGCTTGACGCCGTCACGACCGATCAGGTCAACGAGATACTCTCGGGCTCGGGTAAGCTTTACACCCTTTTGAAGATTGATGAGGTGAATAACCTCGGTGCGGTAAGAATTCGTATACGCTCTCTTCTCGCCGCCATGAACATGAGAAAGGAGCAGGGCATCAAAGCAACCGTAAGACCCGCAAAATACCACCGAGCGGAATTCACAAAGCAGATGAGGCTTGACGGCTACACGATTCTCGCTCCGCAGATGAGTCCGATACACTTTAATATTCTCGAGCCGATTTTCAAAAAATACGGCTATAATCTTGTTATACTTGACAATGACAACCGCAATGCAATCGATGCAGGCCTGAAATTCGTCAACAACGACGCCTGCTACCCCTCGATAGTCATGGTCGGTCAGTTTATGGATGCCGTGCTTTCGGGAAAATACGACACAGATAAGCTCGCCATAATCACAACGCAAACGGGCGGCTGCTGCCGTGCAAGCAATTACATTGCCTTTATAAGGCGTGCGCTCGACAAGGTGGGGCTCTCGCACATCCCCGTTATTTCCCTCAACTTCAACGGAATGGAGAAGAACAGCGGCTTCTCCTTTACTCCCGGAATGGTGCTTGACGCCGCGCATGCGATAGTATACGGCGACCTGCTCATGCGCTGTCTCTACCGTGTGCGTCCCTATGAAAAGACAGCCGGCTCGGCAAATGAGCTACACAAAAAATGGCAGGATATCTGTATTGCTTCGATTACGGATTCCAAGTCGACCTACAGCTACCGCGACATATGCAGGGGCATTGTTGAAGACTTTGACAAGCTTCCGATCGACGAGAGCTTAAGAAAGCCCCGTGTCGGAGTCGTCGGCGAAATACTCGTTAAGTACATGCCGCTTGCCAACAATCATTTGGTGGAGCTTCTCGAGGACGAGGGCGCCGAGGCGGTCGTTCCCGATCTCATCGACTTTTTCAATTACACCTTCTACGGCAGAAAATACCGAGCGGAATTTCTCGGAACAAAGCGCTCCTCCGCTATGCTTTCCTCCGCCGTAATCGGAATAATAGAAAAGGTTCGCAAGCCCGCCACCGACGCACTGAGGGCGAGCAAGCGCTTTGATGCTCCGCTGCCGATAGATGAAATCGCCAAAATGACAAAGCCCTTCCTTTCTCTCGGTAATCAGTACGGAGAGGGCTGGTTCCTTGCAGGCGAAATGATAGAGCTTATAACTCACGGCACGCCGAATGTCGTATGCATTCAGCCCTTTGCTTGTCTGCCGAACCATGTTGTCGGAAAGGGCGTAATCAAGCAGCTGAAGAAGGCCTTCCCCGAAAGCAATATTGCCGCCGTCGATTACGATCCCGGCGCGAGCGAGGTCAATCAGCTCAACAGAATCAAGCTTATGCTTTCGGTCGCCAAGGAGAGGCTTGAGGCCGCCGACAACGACACGGCACCGACAGCAAGCAGTAATAAAGCAAGAGGTAAAGCAATATGAATAACGGTTTTATTCTATCCTGCGAATCCACGATTGATCTTCCCTACTCCTATGTCAATGGGCGCGGAATTTGCCCTATAATGCGTCTTGATGACAAGGGGAGCATAATCCGCCCACAGCAAGGCAAGAGGCAAGCAGAACGCGATTAAAACAACAGTCGACACAATGGAAAGCCATGCCGACGGCGGCACCGAATACTCCGGCAAGTGCTTCATCTGTCATTCGCGCTGTATAAAGGATGCCCTTCTAACAAAGGACGCGGTTTTAAAAAGATTTCCCCACCTTAAGGACGAGGAAATTAAAATCTGCGATATAGGAACGAGCATCGCCTCACACTGCGGTCCCGGAACGGTGGCAGTGTTCTTCTTCGGCGACGAACGGCAGCCGTAATAACCGCAAAAAGCAGCTATTAAAAAAACAGAAGAGAGAGCAATACGGAAAAATCCGTAAAGCTCTCTCTTTTCTGCTTTATATAAGTGATATTCTTTGCCGGGGCAAAGAAGGATTATTGCCCTTGGGGCGATGATACTGTTCAGCTGCGCCTAACATGATATTCTATTCGCCATAAGCTTGCACGGCAAATATCACCGCCAAGCAATATGTCTCGCCGTAGGCGAACAGAACCGGCGTGTTCTCAGTTAAGGATAACACCCTTAAGAGTCGCTGCTTTAATTTCTTGCTTTTATTCCGAGGCTGATTCCGCTTCCCTTTCAAGCTGACGCTTTTTTGAGGTGTAATCCACTAAATCAAGCGCGATCATACGCAATGTTGCAACAACGGGAACGCTTATAAGCACGCCAAGGAAGCCGAAGAAGCCGCCGCCGATCGTTATCGCAAGCAGGACATAAATAGGCTTGATGCCGACCGTCTTGCCGACGATTCGCGGCTGAAGTATATTACCGTCAAGCTGCTGAACGACAAGAATGCATATCGCGGTGATTAGTGCGGTCACAAAGCCGTTTGTCGCAAGCGTGACAAGGCAGACTACAACTCCACCGATTATCGCGCCGAAATAGGGTATTAAATTGCACAGGCCGATAAGCATTGCAAAGAAGAAGGCATACGGCACGCCGAGCACCCACAGGACCACCATGAATACAAGGCTGACAATCAGTGCGTCGAGAAGCTGGCCGTATATATAATTGTAAAAAACATCCGAAACTCGCCTTAGGTAGTCGTGTATGGCCGAAACGGTTCTGCCGCGCATAAATATGCCGAGCAGCTTACCGCAGGCGTTTATTAGAGATTCCCTCTGCAGCACCATATATACCGACATGATGACCGATATAAATACGGTTGCAACAGCCGAAACGACACCGAGACCGATATCCTTTATAAGTCCCGTGATATCGGTCGGCTTGAAGAAGCTCTTCATCGCCTCGGGAAGCACATTGTTGAAGAAATCGTTGAAATCAAGCTGGACACCGAAAAGCTTACCGTCCTGATCGGTTATAATATTGCTTGCAAATTCGGAAAGCTGACCGTAATAGGTCGGTATATTATCGGCAAGATTCAGCACATTTTCGACAAACACCGGTATTATTGCATATATCAGCAGAGCGATCAAAAGCAAAAAGGCAATATAAACCGCAAGCACGGAAATTCCACGCGAGTGCTTGTTGAGAAAATTTTTAGGCGAGGTCTTTTTTAAGAGCCGCTCGAGCTTTTCCGAGGGTATATAAAGAAGAAAGGCTATTATAAAGCCGGCTATCATCGGAGTCAGCACCGAAATAAGCTGTCTGACTCCGTCAAGAGACCACGGAATTATGTCGATCAGCTTATACAGCAGGATCACGGCAAGAGCAAAGGAAAGGCCCTTGACAAATTTATGCTCCTTGAAAAATTTCATTTTTCACATCAGCTCCTGTTACGGTCATATGAAACAAAGCTTATAAGCCGGCGGCTTTTGGAAATCGCCAGCAGTATTGGAGGACATAAAACGACACATACGGCAGCCTCTCCTGCCGCAGCTCCCGCAAAAGCTGTCCAAAACAGGGTGACGGGTGTATCTGTCAAAGTGGTCAGCACGACCTCAGCGCCGACTGCGACTCCGTTTATACCTGCCGAAAGGAGTGCTGCGGCGGCCGTGAGTGCAAGCACGGTACCGGTGGACAAAAGGCGGCATTTTCTTTTCAACAGCCACCCGAGCAGATATATAAGCGAGCAAGCGGCCAAGGAGGCTGCCGAGCCGACTGCCATGTCTATTACACCGAGTGAGCTTCCGACATTGGCGAGCGCACAGCCGAGCGTCAGGCCCAAAACAGCATAGGGATTAAATGCCGCAAGGACAATCAGCGCCTCGGAAATGCGAAGCTGCACGGGGGCGTAGGCAAGACCGGCCGAGGCCGAAACAAGCGTGAGAATGACATAAAGCGCCGCTGTTACGGCGGTCACGGTAATGCCTCTTATTTTATTTTTCATGATGCTTCTTTTCCCGCCGCAGGCTTTGGACTCTTACGGCGCTTAGTTTTATTTTTTGTCAGGATTTTTCGAACTGACAGCGGAGCTACCGCTATTTGGCGTGAGAGACTTAATGACAGCCCTCACAGTCACAGGCGCAAAGCTTTCCGACTATCGGCTCGGGATCGATTCCCTGCTTTGTATAGTAGTCGGCAAGTGCAGCCTTTACGGCCTGCTCGGCAAGCACCGAGCAGTGTATCTTATGTGCGGGAAGTCCGCCCAAAGCCTCGACAACCGCCTTGTTTGAAAGTTCAAGCGCTTCCTCCACGCTGTGTCCCTTTATCATTTCGGTTGCGATGGACGAGGTTGCTATGGCCGAGGCGCAGCCGTAGGTCTTGAATTTGCAGTCGGTCACAATGCCGTTATCGATCTTCAGAAACATCTTCATGATGTCTCCGCATTTTGCGTTTCCTACCTCACCGACACCGTCGGCGTTTTCTATTTCACCCATGTTTCTCGGGTGCATGAAATGCTCCATTACCTGTTCTGTATACATACTATATGCTTCCTTCCTCCGATTTAATTCTGTCCCAAAGCGGTGACATGCTTCTGAGTCTTTCGATTATTCCGGGTAAAACCTCCGCAATGCGCTCTGCATCGGCAAGAGTGTTACCGTCGGAAAAGCTGAGCCTCAGCGAGCCGTGCGCAACCTCATGCTTAAGGCCTATTGCAAGCAGAACATGGCTCGGATCCAGCGAGCCGGAGGTGCAGGCAGAGCCCGAGGAGGCACATATTCCCTCTGCATCCAAATAAAGCAGCAGGCTTTCGCCCTCGACACCCTCAAAGCAGAAGCTGACATTTCCGGGGAGCCTGTGCTCTCTGTCGCCGTTGAGGCGAGAGCGCTCGATTTTGAGCACCTTATCTATAAGAGTGCTTTGTATTTCACGAAGCCTTGCATTTCGTTCATCCATAGTGGCAACAGCGCGCTCGATAGCGGCACCGAGGCCTACGATTCCGGGAGTGTTTTCGGTTCCTGCTCTCTTTCCGCGCTCCTGAGCGCCACCGTCGATAAGATTCTGAAGAAGAATTCCGTTTCTGACATAGAGAGCACCGACACCCTTGGGGCCGTGGAATTTATGACCCGACATCGAAAGCATATCGATATTCATTGCCTTTACATCAATTGGAAGATTGCCTACGGCCTGTACGGCATCGGTATGGAATGCGATTCCGCTTTCACGGCAAAAGGCACCGATCTCGGCAATCGGCTGAACGGTTCCAATCTCGTTATTCGCAAACATAACGGTTACAAGTCCGGTGTCCTCACGAACGGCAGCCTTAAGCTCCTCAAGCCTGACAATGCCGTTTTCATGCACGGGCAGCAGCGTAACCTCAAAGCCCTGCTTTTTGAGAGCCTCAAGCGTGTGGAGCACGGCATGATGCTCGAAGGCTGTCGAAATAATATGCTTTTTTCCCTTTTTGAGCATACGGGCGGCATAGCCCTTTATTGCCCAGTTATCCGATTCGCTTCCGCCTGCGGTAAAATATATTTCGCGCGGCTCGGCACCGATCGCCGCGGCGACCCTTGTCCTTGCCTGCTCAACTGCGGCTCGTGCCTGCTGACCGAAGTCATAAAGACTTGATGCATTACCGTAATTTTCCTCGAAATACGGCAGCATTTCGCGCAGCACCTCAGGTGCCACACCCGTGGTTGCAGCGTTATCGGCATAAATAAACCGTTTTTCCTGCACTTATTATCCCCTCGATACTGAAAATATGAGATAACGGGACGGAATTTCTCCGACTCGCTTCGTTTGCAGATATATTG
>CAZDEI010000055.1:0-6354 GCA_964504325.1 uncultured Eubacteriales bacterium
ACTCTGTCGCCTATGGCAGCGGTAAGTCCGCTCCAGCCGCTCCAATCCCTCTGCCCGAGCGGATCCTCTACCGAGCATATCGGATATTTTTCGCAAAGCTCGACAATTTTCGCCTTGAGCTCGTCGGCGGTATACCTCTTTTTGCTTTTGGGAAGAAAATAGGCTTCGCCGTCCTCCCATTCACCTGCGGCAATGTCAAGTGCTATTTTAACCGAAGCGGTTGAGTACCCCGCCGCCTCAATGGCAGCCGTGATAAGCTCAAGCGCCGTTTCCTCGGAGCTTATATCGGGAGCAAAGCCTCCCTCGTCACCGACTCCGCCCTCAAGTCCTCCCTTCTTAAGCAGCTCACCGAGAGCGCGATAGATCTCCGCTCCGCAGCGAAGCCGCTCGGCAAAGCTGCTTCCCGCAAGCGGTACTATCATAAACTCCTGAATATCCAAGGAGTTTGCGGCATGCGCACCTCCGTTTAGAATATTCATCATCGGTATCGGCAGACGGTATGCGGAAATTCCTCCGAGATAGCGATACAGCTCCTGACCGCAGCAGGCCGCGGCCGCTCTTGCCGCAGCAAGAGATACCGCAAGGGTTGCGTTTGCACCGAGTCTTGATTTATTCGGTGTTTCGTCTATCTCGCACAGCTTTCTGTCAAGCTCACGGCTGTCAAAGGCAGACCTGCCGCAAAGAGCATGCGCTATCACGGTATTGACATTTCGTACTGCGCGCAGGACTCCCCTGCCGCCGTACCGTTCACCGTCGCAGTCGCGCAGCTCAAATGCCTCGTATTCACCGGTCGAGGCTCCCGAGGGCACCGAGGCTGTGCCGACGCTTCCGTCCTCAAGCAGGACGGTTGCCCTGACAGTCGGTGCTCCGCGCGAATCAAGTATTTCACTGCCCCTTACGGAAATTATCCTTCCACGCATGCCTTTTGCTCCTTTTTTTACAAATAAAAGCTTACACCTGAATATTTTTTCCCGAAGCTGACGCATTATACCGAAAAAAGCGAAGGAGCAATGAGATTAATTAAAATGAAAGAAAAAAAGCAATGTAACAGACAGCTTTATTGCCCATTACATTGCTTTTTTGCATTATTTTCGAATTATCCGTCTTTTCGACGGAGAACGACAAGAATCGTCCTACTTAAGCTTTGTCGCGGAGCGGTCTACATAGGTGGTATGCAGGCATTCGTGAGCCTTATGGCTTCCGGGTTCACCGAAATACTCCTCATATACGGCCTTGATCATGGGATTCTCATGCGACTTGCGGATGGTCTTTGCGGCATCCTCTGCATAGAGAGCCTTTGCACGAAGCGCCTTAACATCGGTGAAATTGCGAACCGATGCGGGAACTATCGGCTGACCGCCTCCATTGATACAGCCGCCGGGGCAGCCCATTATTTCGACGAAGTGATAATTCTTTTCGCCCTTCTTGATCATCTCGAGAAGCGCATGTGCGGCACCCGTTCCGCTGCAGATTGCAACATTGACATCGGTTCCGGCGACCTTGACGGTAGCCTCCTTGATCGGAAGCTCGGTACCGCGACAGGCGGTGAAATCAAGCTCCTCAAGAGGCTTGTTTTCAAGCACCTCCTTGACGGTGCGGAGAGCAGCCTCCATAACGCCGCCGCTCGTTCCGAATATAACACCGGCTCCGGTAGACTCGCCGAGCGGATTGTCAAAGTCCTCATCGGGAAGATTTGCAAAATCTATACCGGCACGCTTGATCATTCTCGCAAGCTCTCTGGTGGTTATGGTGACATCGAGATCGGGATAGCCGGAAGCGGCCTGATCCTCACGGCCGATCTCGAATTTCTTTGCGGTACAGGGCATTACCGAAACACTGAATATATTAGCGGGATCGATATCGTTCTTTTCCGCATAGTAGGTTTTGAGAACAGCACCGAACATCTGCTGAGGAGACTTACAGGAGGAAAGATTTTCAATAAACTCGGGATAATAGGTCTCGCAAAATTTGATCCAGCCGGGAGAGCAGGAGGTTATCATCGGGAGCTTCCCGCCGTTTTTGAGGCGGTCGATAAACTCGTGTCCCTCCTCCATGATGGTGAGGTCTGCGGCAAAGTCGGTATCGAATACCTTGGCGAAGCCGAGTCTGCGAAGTGCTGCCGCCATTTTTCCGGTAACCGCGGTTCCAATGGGAAGTCCGAATTCCTCACCGAGAGCGGCACGGACTGCGGGAGCCGTCTGAACCACGACATACTTTTCCTCGTCGTTAAGAGCATCCCAAACCTTATCGGTATCATCCTTCTCGTAAAGGGCGCCTGTCGGGCAGTTAACGATACACTGTCCGCAGGAGATACATCCCGTCTCGTTAAGGGAAACACCCATAACAGAGCCGATGTTGGTATCGATTCCGCGGTTGTTCGGGCCTATAACGGCAACAAACTGCTCATTACATGCAGCAACGCAGCGACGGCAAAGTATGCACTTGTTGTTATCTCTGATCATATGAGGTGCCGAGGTGTCGAGCTCGTATACGGGCTTGTCACCGTCAAAGGCACCGTCGTTTTCCACGCCGTACTCAAGGCAGAGCTTTTGAAGCTCACAGCTGCCCGAGCGGACACAGGAAAGACATTTTCTGTCATGGGTCGAAAGAATCAGCTCAAGAGTTGTTCTTCTCGCTTTCTGTATCTTGCTGCTGGAGGTCTTTACCTCCATTCCCTCACTTACGGGATAAACGCAGGAGGCAACCATTCTAAAGCCTCTGCCCTCATTCACCTCTACCATGCATATACGGCAGGCACCGATCTCGTTTCTGTCCTTCATATAGCAAAGAGTGGGAATATCTATACCGACGGTCTTGGCAGCCTCAAGCACTGTGCTTCCCTTCGGTACGCTTACGGCAACGCCGTTAATCTTAAGATTTACCATTTCGCTCATTTATCTCACTCCTCGCTTACTTCTTTGAAATTGCCTTGAATTTACAGCTTGACATACATGCTCCGCACTTCACGCACTTATCGCTTACTATTTCAAAGGAAGCAAGCTTGTGTCCGGGAGCGACATAATCGGTTCTGACTATGGTCTCCGCAGGGCAGTTCTTGGCGCACATTCCGCAGCCTATGCACTTATCCTTATCAATGGTGAACTGAAGCAGATTCTTACAAACGCCTGCAGGGCAGGTCTTATCAACGACATGAGCCACGTATTCATCACGGAAGAACTTAAGTGTCGAGAGCACGGGGTTCGGTGCAGTCTGTCCGAGACCGCAAAGAGAATTTTCCTTGATGTAGTTGCAAAGCTCCTCCATCCTGTCGATATCCTCAAGCGTGCCCTGACCCTTGGTTATCTTATCGAGCATTTCGTAAAGACGCTTGATACCGACGCGGCAGGGTGTGCACTTTCCGCAGGACTCGTCAACCGTAAACTCAAGGAAGAACTTGGCCATGTCGACCATGCAGGTATCCTCATCCATTACGATAAGTCCGCCCGAGCCCATCATACAGCCCATGGCAATAAGGTTATCGTAATCAACCTTAACATCGGCAAGGTTTGCGGGGATACAGCCGCCGGAGGGACCGCCCGTCTGAGCGGCCTTGAATTTTTTACCGTTCGGTATGCCGCCGCCTATATCCTCAATTATCTCACGGAGAGTGGTTCCCATGGGGATCTCGACAAGACCGGTATGCTTGATCTTTCCGCCGAGGGCAAATACCTTTGTTCCCTTGGATTTTTCGGTTCCCATCGAAGCAAACCATTCGGCACCGTGAAGAATTATCTGCGGGATATTCGCAAAGGTTTCAACATTGTTTTCAACCGTGGGAGAATTGTAAAGTCCCTTTACAGCCGGGAAGGGAGGACGGGGACGCGGCTCACCGCGGTTACCCTCGATGGAGGTCATGAGAGCGGTTTCCTCGCCGCAAACGAAAGCGCCCGCTCCGAGGCGGATATCAAGATCAAAATCAAAGCCGGAATTGAAGATATTCTTTCCGAGAAGTCCGTATTCACGAGCCTGATCGATAGCCTTTTGCAGTCTCTTGACCGCGATCGGATATTCGGCTCTTACATAAACATAGCCCTTGGTGGCACCGATTGCATAGCCGGCAATTGCCATGGCCTCAATGACCGAATGGGGATCGCCCTCAAGCACCGAGCGGTCCATAAACGCACCCGGGTCACCCTCGTCGGCGTTACATACAACATATTTCTGAGGTGCCTTGTTTGGAGCGCAGAGTGCCCACTTACGACCCGTGGGGAAGCCGCCGCCGCCTCTTCCGCGAAGACCCGAGTCGGTAACACACTTTATAACCTCCTCGGGAGTCATTTCGGTAAGTACCTTACCGAGTGCGGCATAGCCGTCCATTGCTATGTACTCATCGATGTTTTCGGGGTCGATAACGCCGCAGTTACGGAGAACCACGCGGTGCTGCGACTTATAGAAGGCTGTATCGCTGAGGGACACCTCGGCTGCCGGCTTGGAATGATCGTCACCGGTGTCGGTATATGCGAGATGCTCTACGACACGACCCTTGAGAAGATGCTCGGTAACGATCTCCTCGACATTTTCGGTTGTGACTCTGCTGTAAAAGGTTCCGTCCGGATAGACGATAACAACCGGACCCAATGCGCAAAGGCCGAAGCAACCTGTCTGAACGATCTTGACCTCATCGGCAAGACCGTTTCTTTCAATGCTTTCCGCAAAGGCGGCCTGTATGGCCTGACTGCCCGAAGAGGTACAGCCTGTGCCGCCGCAGATCAAAACATGTGAGCGAATCATATATTTACCTCCAAAAATTATGCCTTGGTTTCGGTTATAAGATATTCGGAAACAAGCTTGCCGTTCTTAAGGTGCTCCTCGGCTACCCTTTTGGCCTTTTCTGCGGTCATTTTCACATAGGTAACCTTTTCCTTGCCTGCCTCATACACCTCAACGATAGGCTCATGCTGACAAATGCCTATGCAGCCGGTCTGAGACACGGTAACCTTATCGGTAAGACCGAGACGGTTGACCTCTTCAACGAGGGTATTGAGGACCGGACGGGCGCCCGCCGCGATTCCGCAGGTTGCCATTCCGACCACGACACGGGTTTCGCCCGCGCCCTCGCGTATAACAACCTTGCTCTGCATCCGTTCCTTGATTGCCTGTAATTCAGCCAATGATTTCATATATTTCTTCCTTTCAGGTTATTGATGCTTCCGATTCGGAAAGCTCCGTATATTGCTCAAGAAGGCTTTCCTTTATCCAGCAGAGCACCTCGGGTGTGCCGAGAGGCACCTCACCGAGCACGGCTCTGAGCTGTCTTGTATCAAGCGACACGGTACCCGAGCAGGTCTTATGCTCAAATAGGATATCCGTATCGGGATGACCCTGTATGAGGGTAACCGCCGTGGAAATAATATCTCCGAGTGGCGGAATGTCTATGCTGTCCTTGCAAAAGCGGGCGGAAATCTCGGTTCCGTGAGAATCGGGGTATTCCTCAATGCTTTTTGAGGCTATCCTCAGCTCTCCTCCCGTTTGCTCGGCAGCAAGCTTGAAAAGGGGAATTCCCATTCCAACCCTTCTTGTCGTTCGGGTTGTAAAAAAGGGATCGGTAACCGAATTGAGCATCTGCGCCGACATTCCCCTGCCGTTATCGGTAATGCCGATAACAAGCGCGGCCTTTGATTCCTCAAGGAGTATGTGAACGAAGGAGGCCTCTGCCTTAAAGGAATTTTCGGCTATATCGAGTATATTCAGTGAAAGCTCCTTCATTTTTTTCTCCTGAGAAATTCGAAAAGTGCCGCTCTGATCTCCTCGGGACTGTCACCGCAGTCAAGCTCAAAAGCACTGCTTTTCTCGCTTATGCTCCAAAGCACATGTGCATCGGAGTCAAAAACAAAGCTTTCCGGTGAAAGGCCCGTGAGAGCGGAATATTCGGCAAGCCGTTCCTCAGAAGAAAGCTCTGCCGCGGTAAACCCGTATTCCGCAGGAAAGGTGCCGAGCACGGCTATTATGCCGCCCGATTCGCGATCGATATGCGCGGGATAGGCTATTGCGCCGAATTCGGACAGGACACGTCTAACCTCGCCGATGCTTATATCTGTGGCATTTATAAGGAGATTTTCCTCCCTTCCGAGCACCTCATCGAATTCATTCATTATCAGCTGCTCGCCGAAAATATCCTCGCGGTTTTTCACGAGTATTCGATGCTTTTTGAGGAAGGGTGCAAAATCGGCTGCCGCCTCGAGCTCCTCGAAAAGACAAACAACATGTATATCCTCTGCCGTGGTCAGCTCCGCTCCGGCAACGGGCACTATTCCGTGACGGGCAGCGGCCTTGAAAAAGGCAGGGCAGTTGTCGGTCGAATTATGGTCGGTAAGTGCCATTATATCGAGACCGTTCAGCTCGCCCATTCCGGCT
>CAZDEI010000056.1:0-6293 GCA_964504325.1 uncultured Eubacteriales bacterium
TTCCTCAATAAGTCCCTTTTCGACAAGAGACGATATAACTCCCGAGCAATCGACACCTCTGACCTGCTCGACATACGATCTTGTAACCGGCTGATTGTAGGCCACAACGGCAAGCACCTCAAGTGCCGCCTGTGAAAGGGGCGCTCTGCGCTTAAGGTCCATAACCGTGCGAACCGCATCTGCATATTTTTCGCAGCTTGCGAGCTGATAGCTGTTTTCAAGGCGCAGAAGCTTTATTCCGCTGCCTCTGTCCTCCAGCCTGTCCGAAAGCACTGTCATTATTTTATCCAATTCATCCGGCTCTATTTGCAGAGCATCGCAAATTCTCAAGGCCTCAACCGATTCACCGCAGGCAAACAGAATTGCCTCGCAGCAGGCGGCCATCTCATTTATATTCAATATAATCCTCCTCACGGAAGTCCTTTTTACCGTTAACGGCAGTTACCGAGGCCATTTCGCCCTCGCCCTCGATCACGACTCTGTTGCCCTTGCACAGCTCAAGAATCGCAAGAAAGGTTGCAATCAGCTCACTGCGGCTTTCGGCCTCCTCAAAAAAGGTGTAGATCCTGTTTTTTCTTCCCGGCTTAAGCCTTTTGAGCACGCTGACAATTTTCGAAGACACCGAAACTATTTTCTTTACTACAATTTTCGTGAAAACGGCAGTCGGAGGCGGAAGCCTTCTTTTTCCCCTGCCGATTGCGGAAATGTATGCCTCAAGGAGCACCTCGCTCCTGTGAACATCTATATAGGTCTTATCCTGCTTAATAGGCTCGGCCTTCTTGACAAAGGTATCGAAGCCGCCCGTCATGCCCGAGAGCAATGCCGCCGCCCTGCGACAGCGGTCATATTCCATGAGCTCCTCCTGAAGCTTTTCCTTGAGCTCCTCTGCCTCCTCGTGCTTGGGAAGCAGAAAGGCCGTTTTCAAATAAATCAGTCTGGAGGCCATCTCGAGGAATTCACTCGCGACATCCATGTCCCTAAGCTTCATTCTGTCGACCTGCTCGAGATACTGATCCACAAGCACTGAAAGCTCGATATCGCAAATGCTGAGCTTATTCTTAGATATGAGATAAAGCAAAAGGTCAAGCGGTCCCTCAAAGCCGGTTATATGATACGATAGCTTATCCATATTCCGTCACCAAAAAACACGAAGAATATTATTCGCAAGGCTGTACAGCAGCTCAAGTATTGAGCCGGTGACGCTTGAGGTCACATTGCTGAAGGCACCGCTCGCGCAAAGCACCATAAGTATTATAAACGAATACCTTTCGTAGCGCATCAGCTTATAATAAATTCTGCTCGGCAGGAAAGCAGAAAGAATTCTGGAGCCGTCCAGCGGAGGAATGGGAATAAAATTAAAGACTGCAAGCGAAACATTCGTAGCGGCGAAGAAGCCGAATATCTGCCTTAAGGCAGTATAAAGCCACCACGGCATACCGAGCTTTATGTAGATAAGAAAGGTAAAGGCGTCAAGCAGCACCGCTGCAAGGGCGGCGATGAGATTGGTCACTGGACCCGCAAGTGCCACCAAAGCCATATCACGCTTGGGATGCCTCAAATTGAACTGATTCACCGGCACCGGCCTTGCCCAGCCGAAGCCAAAGAGAACGGTGAGCGCGGCGCCCATCCAATCAACATGGGCAAAGGGATTTAAGGTAAGCCTGCCCTGACGCTTTGCCGTGCTGTCTCCGAGACGGTAGGCAACAAAGCCGTGAGCGCACTCATGAAGAGGGAGTATGAAGAATATTACCGCAAGGGAGGCTATGGCGTAGGCCAACAGCTCCGAAACGGAGGAGTAGCCCGAAATAAGCCGCATCAGCATCGGCGTGGCTCCTTTCCTTCGACATTAAAGAACAAAATTTTCATGTCGCAGTAAGCAAAGCGGCCCTGCGACGAGATTTATACATTTCATTATAATGCATAGCGGTAAAAAATACAATAAAAAAGACCTTTATCTCGAAAAAAGAAGCTCTGATGTCGGTTTTTTCTCATTTTTAGTATTGACAATCGGCAGCTTTTAGTGTAGAATAACTTTCGGTGTCAATTCAATCGACCCACTTTGCTGCTATGGCTCAGATGGTAGAGCGCATCCTTGGTAAGGATGAGGTCACCGGTTCAATTCCGGTTAGCAGCTCCAAAAAATCCCGTTCTCGCAGGAGTACGGGATTTTTTCTTTTACCTATTACCTGAAAACCGCCTTGAGGTAATAAGTCCGATGTGTCTGCCACACCGATTACGGATTACAGATGCAGGGCCTTGCCTTGCTTTTTTATATTACGAAGCAATGAGAATCGGCCTCCCTTACCCGAGGGGAGGCCGATTTGTATGCTTCACCGTTTTTTTGATCTTTCTTCGCAGAGCAGCTCTATACGGCGGCTGCCCTCGGACGAAAGAGCTCCTCCGCCCGACAACACGCACATGCAAAGCAGCAGGGCTCTTTTTTCGGTCTCGGCAGCCGTTTTTCTCAACAGCTCTGCCATGGCCTTAAGGCTGCTTCGGTCGGCCGAGTCCTCACATACCGATTGCTTAAGTGAAGCAAGTCCGAAATCGGAGCCGAAAAGTCCCACAAGGCTCGGATACATCATGGAATATTCCTTTTCGTTTATCCTGCCGTCGGTAATAAGGGCGGAAATCAAAAACCTCGCAAAAGCCTCGGCTGCCTTCTTGTCGCTCCGACACTCTGTGCCGATATTCGACAGGACAGCCGTGCCACCTTGTATCATTCTGCCTCTTTCAAGAGCCGTCATGGCGTTGAATTCCTCAAGCAGGGCTTTGAATTCAAGCATTTTTCCACCCGATTTCACTTAAAGCGGAAGATCCTTTTTTGTAAAGCGGATCGAGCCCACCGTATAGCCTATCACACCCATTGCTCCGAGAAGGATAAATTTCCGGACATAGGCATCGGTTCCGTCGATTATCGAAATAACATCGAACAGCGAATTTATCGTTGCGTAATTGAAATTGTTTAGTGCATTGAGCCGCACAACCGAGGGAATTACGGGGCTTCCGAAAAGGCCGAGCATGGCAGCAACAAGTGCGAATATCGAAAGTCCGCCGCCGATTGCCATTGAGCGCTTGCTTCGGTCGAACACGCAGGAGGTAAGGAAGCAGAGTCCCGAAAGTGCGAAAAGCACGAGAAATGCGCCGACATTCAGCAGCACGAGATTTCCGTAGGTCAGCTCTATTTCCTCCGAAACGAGTGACAGGCAAACACAGCCGGTTGCCGTTGTAAGTAAGAACATCGCAAGCAGCGAGCCTATGAGATATACCGCCTGAGTAAGCACCACCGTGCCTCGCCTTGTGGAGGTCGACAGCACATAGGCCATTGAGCCGCTGTCCACCTGACCGGGAATAAGATTGTTGGAGGCCATTATCATATATATTATAGGCAGCAGCAGTCCCGCGAGCTTATAGAAAATCGAGCCGACTATAAGTGTATAGAGATCGGCCTGACCGATTTCCTCGAGTGCCTCGGAGACAGCCTCGGGCAGTGTTGAAAGCAACAATCGGCGAAGCAATCGGAATCGACGGTAGCTCGGACGAGGTAGACCTCCTGCAACGCAGAATCGACACTCTCAATGCCAAAATGCTGAACATGGTAACCGAAAGCGTTAAATCGGGCGCGGACATCGAAAGCAACGAGGATGAATTCAAGAGCATCTCCGAAGAAATCGAGCAACTCAAGAGCAGAATCAAAGCTATCCAAGAAAGCATCTGCGTCGACGAAGACTATGAGTCGAGAGTAGCAAGGATTCGAACCATCATAAACGAGCAAGAGCAAAATCCCGACAGATATGATGATTCCATCGTCCGTCAAATGATTGAGTGCATCAAGGTATATCATGACGGCAGAATCGAGATCATATTCGGCGGTGGCTATACCGCAGAAGAATATATCGAAATCGCATAAAAGCAGCCTGCGGTTTGCAAAAACCGCAGGTGATTTTTGCGTATTTGTCGAGAAAAAATAGTGGCATCTTTTTTGTCAACTCACCCCAGAAAAAGCACTTGCGAAAGCAGGTGCTTTTTTCAATTAAATCCACACGTGTGGGTGGATGAAAACTGCCGATGCAGATGAGCTCCGCCTCGACGGCGGAGGGATGGATTTTTGTGAAGTAATAAGTAAAAGGTAATAAACAATAAGTTCGGTGTGCCCGAGGCGCAAATTATAATGCGTTTTTTAAAAGAAATAATCTGTAAATGACTGCAGAGCAATGCCGTATGTCATCGCCTTAAGCAAGGTGGGAGAGCTTAACATGCCCGGTGCCACGCCTTGCTTTTCCTCCGTTCTTTTGATATAATATTTTCATATTATGCTTATTCGAAGCTGCTAAGAAAAGGAGATATACAATGTCTATCGGAAAATTTTGCGCACACAGGGGCGTATCGGCATTAATTCCGGAAAATACATTACCGGCCTTTGCGGCGGCACTGTCTCTCGGTGCGGATGAAATCGAGCTGGATGTCAGACTCACCAAGGACGGAAGGCTGATAGTTTGTCACGACCCTACACTTGAACGGATTTCGGACGGCAGGGGAGATCTCGGCGATTATACCCTTGAGGAGCTTCGGGGACTTAATGTCGGAGTCAAGCATGGCTGGCAGGTTGGCTTTTGCACACCCGAGGAGGCTTTTGAGCAGCTTGCTAACAGGCTTACATTTAATATTCACCTCAAGCAGCACGGCGAGGACGGCTTTATTATACGCGAGCTTGTACGGCTTACCGAAAAATATAAGGCCGTTGATTCGGTGTATTTTGCCGGTTCTCCGAAAGAGCTCGAGTGGATGAGGAGGCTCGCACCCGATATAAAGCGGTTTGCTATACAGCTGCCGGAGGACACAGTCGATATTTTTACGATGGCGAAGCAATATGACTGCTCGGGTGTGCAGCTTTGGCTCGGAATGTTTGATTCTGAGCTGCTCGGCAGACTGCATGCAGAAGGGCTGACCTGTAATTTGTTTTACGCCGATACCGAGGACGATTTCAAAAAATACTTTGGAATGGGAATTGATACCTTACTTACCAATCGAATGGATCTCGCCGCAATATATAAAAGGAAGCACGAGAAGCTCGACGGCTGCGAAAAGCTTAAATAGTGTGCCTGCGTTGCTTATTCACCGCTTAAATCAAGCTACAGTTGATAAAATCAATTTTCCCTCCGTCGAAAGCAACCGAGTTTTGTGTTATTATAATAATGACGAGAGCGCTTTTGTCAATTTCATCACGGAGGCAGCCTTATGAATATGGCGACTATAGGTAAAAGAATAGCAGAGCTTCGCAGGGCAAGGGGGCGTTAAGCAGGACGAATTGGCAAGATTCGTCGGAGTAACGCCGCAGGCGGTTTCCAAATGGGAAAACGGCGGTGTGCCCGATACCGAGCTGTTACCGGCAATTGCCGATTATTTTGATGTGTCGACAGATGAATTGTTCGGCAGACAGAATAATTCATCGCTTGATGTGCAAGCCGCAATTTTGCGTGATATTACAAGCTTAAAAGCCGATGACCGCATTTCAAGAGCCTTTGAGCTCTGCTGGATGATAGAGCAGTCTATGTACGGCACTGTGTTTTCCGATACCGAGCGATTCAAGGAGGAGGCAAAAACGCATGGCAAAAGCGACCAGATCTATTCGCAAATCGAAGCCGATACGGGCTATACCGAGATGGGACTCTTTAACCGTATGCGGTATTTCCTGATTGTGCCCGATGCCGAGGATAAGGACAAGGCGCTTTTGGACGGAATAGATTATCCTTCCTTTTTCAGGCTGATGGCAGACAGGGATATATTCGAAGCACTTGTGTTTTTATATAACCGCGATAGCTTCAATGCCTTTACCGAGGAGCTGATATGCAAAGAGCTCGGATACACCGAGGATACGGCCGGGCGGGTAATTACTGAATTGTTGCACCTTAATATACTCTTTAAAACGGTTGCCGAGCTCGGAGATAGCGTTTTCGACGATTCCGCGGCATTCCAGCGTGAACGAGAGACCTTTGTCGGATTCCTCATTATATTTGATTTCATACGCACTTGCGTGGTTTGCACCTAAATATTAGAGAGCACCTGCGAGCTGTCTGCGTTCCACGGGGAGTTGAACACGGGCGGTGTAATCGCCATTTGAAATAATTGCTATCATGGCTTTATCCTTTCTGTGAAAATAAAAAATGCGCGACTCTCATGTTTCAGAGAATCGGACATGGTAAGAGAAATATTTTTTTGTGGGGAGGAGAACGAGAAAATGCCATTTTTTCTTTTCCTTTCAAGACATATTTTTTTAACAAAGATTTTTTTGA
>CAZDEI010000057.1:0-6146 GCA_964504325.1 uncultured Eubacteriales bacterium
AGATTCGAACTCGTGTTACCGCCGTGAAAGGGCGGTGTCTTAGGCCACTTGACCACCGGGCCTCAAAATGGTGGCGGTAGTGGGACTTGAACCTACGACCTGCCGGGTATGAACCGGATGCTCTAGCCAACTGAGCTATACCGCCATTTTAAGTGACCGATTTATTATAATAAAACATTTTGAATTTGTCAATAGCTTTAGAGGAATTTTTTATTTTATATGCGAAAAAAATGAATTTATTCGGAAATTTGCTCTTTTTCTATTTTTATTCCCGATATAAGCTCGGCAAGCTCACACAAATCCTCATTGTTGTAAAACTCGATATGTATGCTTCCCGAATTGCCGTTTCCGGTGACCGAAACACGCCTGCCGGTTTCCCTTGCGACGGCAAGCTCAACCTCCTTATAAAGGGTGCAGCGCTCCTTTTTTGCCGCATGAGGCTTTGCTTTTTTTGACGAAAGCTTTTCTATTTCGCGTACGGAGGCTCCGTTTAAGGCAAGAGAAAATCCCTCGGCTCTTGCCTCACCCTCAAGGGAGAGAAGAGCTCTTGCATGTCCTGCGGAAATCTTTCCCTCCTCAACGGCCTTAAGCTCCTCGTCACCGAGAGAAAGAAGTCTGAGCGCATTTGCAACCGTAGGCCTTGATTTTCCCACGGTCAGAGCGATTTCCTCCTGAGTCATGGAATATTTTTCGGAAAGCTGCTTATAGCCCTTGGCTTCCTCTATAGGATTGAGATCCTCGCGCTGAAGATTTTCGATAAGAGCTGTTTCGGCGGTTGCTTTATCATCCATATCGCGAATAACAACCGGAACCTTATCAAGACCTGCAAGGCGGCTTGCCCTCCACCGTCTTTCGCCTGCTATTATTTGATATCTGCCGCTGTTAAGCGGACGAACGACTATCGGCTGTATAAGACCGTGCTGCTTTATGCTTTCGGCAAGCTCGTTTATTGCCGCATCGTCAAATTGCTTTCTCGGCTGCTCGCGATTCGGCTCTATCTCGGTAAGGCGAACGGTGAACTCGCCCTGAGTCTCCTCCGAGTTATCGTAAAAAAGGGCATTAAGTCCCTGTCCGAGGCCTGTTTTCTTTGCCATAATTACTTTCTCCTGTTTCTTTTCAAAAATTCATCTGCAAGCTCATCGTACGCGACGGCACCCTTGCAGCGTCCGTCGTAATACTGCACGGGCTTGCCGAAGCTCGGAGCCTCCGAAAGTCTTACGGAACGGGGAATAACCACTTTATATAGTTTATTTTCAAAGAATTTTTTAATTTCAACCACAACTTGTTGTGTTAGATTAAGTCGACCGTCGTACATTGTCAAAAGCACGCCCTCAAGCTCAATAAAGGGATTATAAAGCCTTTTTATTGTTCTCACAGTTGACATGAGCTGGGAAAGTCCCTCAAGCGCATAATACTCGCACTGAATGGGAACGAGAACCGAATCGCTTGCCGTTAAGGCGTTTATAGTAACAAGACCGAGTGAGGGGGGACAGTCTATAAATATGTAGTCGTATTTATCGGCCACGGTGGAAAGAGCCTTTTTGAGCTGCTGCTCACGCTCCCTTTCAAGAGCCGCCAATTCGACCTCTGCTCCGGCAAGCTGCATATTACAGGGAATAATATCAACATTTTTGAAAGCAGTGGAAAGAACAGCTTCCTCCGCGCGGACATTTCCGCATAAAAAATCATAAGAGGAATTGCTTATGTCTCTTTTTGAAATGCCGTAGCCGCTTGTGCTGTTTCCCTGAGGATCCGCATCTATCAGCAGAACCTTTTTATTTTTCAGGCCTATAGCCGAAGCTAAATTAACGGCTGTTGTCGTTTTGCCGACGCCGCCCTTTTGATTAACAACGGAAATGATTTTTCCCAAGGCAATTACCCTCCGATACTGTTGTATTTAATATTATAGCAGTAAATTCGGCAGGTGTAAAGAGCAATGTTTCATGTGAAACAAATGGCGAGAGATAAAAGTAAATGTTTCACATGAAACATTAGCTGCAAAGAATTAAGGCTATTTCATTTTCGGCTTGGCAATAAGTGCGGTAACAAGCGCAAAAAGCACAGCCGCAGTAATTCCCGCAGAGGTGGCAGTAAGACCGCCTGTAAAAATTCCGAAAAAGCCCTTTTCCTCAATTGCCTTTTCAACGCCCTTGGTAAGGGTGTAGCCAAAGCCGGTCAAGGGAACCGAGGCTCCTGCACCGGCAAAGTCAACAAGAGGCTTATAAATTCCGACAGCACCGAGAAGGGTGCCCGAAACCACATAGCCCACGAGAATCCTCGCAGGAGTAAGTGAGGTAAGGTCAATCAGGAGCTGACCTGCAACACAGAAACCACCACCGACCGCAAAGGCCTTTAAGCAGGCAAGAAATATATCCATTTTATTTTTCCTTTCGGCTGTTTTTTAATCCCGTACGGATAAAAAGCTTTGAAAACTGTTTGGGATCAAAGGGTACGATCGGGTAAAGATAGCTTCGTCCACTGAAGGTCTTTGTAAAAAGCAATATCAAGAAAATCAGAACAGAGCCCGCAATAATACCCCAATATGAGAAAAGCTGAACCAAAATAAGCAGAAGCATGCGTGCAAATTTCATTGAATAGCCCATTTCATAGCTCGGCTGTGCGTAATTCGTAATGGCAACAAAGGCGCTGTACATAATGGTGTCAGGCACAAACCAGCCTGCAGATACGGCAAACTCGGAAAGCAAAAGTCCGCCGATAATACCGAGAGAGCTCGCCATTGAGGTGGGAGTGTTTATCGAAGCAAGCTTCAGCCCGTCGACGAGCAGCTCTAAAATTATAAACTGAAGAAAAAGCGGCATGCTTGTGCTTTCTCGAATAAAGAGGAAATCGAGCCAGTGCGGCAGATAATCGATATGAAGATTGAAAAAAAGAACAATAGGAGTTAAATATACCGTAAGAAAAGAAATTACGAGCCTGACCGTCCGTACAAAGCTTCCGGTAAAGGGAGGAAAATAGTAATCGTCGACCTCCTTCCAAAAGTCGGCGATTGAGGTGGCAAAAAGCATTACAGAGGGTGAATTGTCCATAACAAGCGCAATTCTGCCCTCAATTATACATGCGGTGGCATAGTCGGGCCGCTCGGTGAATTTAATTCTCGGAAGAGGATTGAAATAGCAGGTCGGAACAATAAGCTCGGAAAGAGCCTGTGAGGTCAGGGAAATACCGTCAATGTTGATTTCCTTCAGTCGCTTTTTCAGCTTTTTTATCTGTTTTTCGTCTGCCTTGCCTTTAATATAGCATATTGCGACATCGGCACGCGAAACATTTCCGACCTGCATATATTCCATTCGCAGGCGCGGATCTCGAATTCTTCGCCGTATCAATGTTGTATTGTTAACAAGTGCTTCGACAAAGGAATCACGGGAGCCTCGCAGGGAGCGATCCTTTTCGGGCTCGGATATGCTTCTCATGGGATACGCTCTGAGATCGAGAATAACAGCCTCGGTGAAGCCGTCAATCAAAAGCACCTGCTGTCCGCACAGGACCCGTTCGACAAGAAGCTCAAGCTCTCCGCAGGGCTCCGACTCGGTGTAGGGGACAAAGCGAGCGGAAAATTCCGCCATATCGGAAGCGCCCTTAATATCCTCGTCCGAAAGCTGTAAAAGTGAGTCAAGAAGTCTTTGTGCAACGGCGTCCTTACAAAAGCCGTCAATGAAGAAAAGCGAGGCACGGCGGCCTCCGAGCACAAGCCTTTTATCTATGATATCGAAATTTTCGTCGGTAAAAAGGCTTTTGTTAATTTGCCTTGCGTCAACCTCATATATACCAGTCATGCCGTCCTCCGAATTGCTTTTTGTTTTAGCCTCTCCCGTTTGAGCGTATTTTATCCGCGAAATGCTTATATATTTAAATAGGTGATTAGTTTGAAGAGTATAATATTTATAAAAAATACGGTGATACTGACTGCCGTATCCTTGCTTCTGCGATCGGTCGGACTCATATTTAAAATATGGCTCTCGTCGAAGATCGGAGCAGAGGGAATAGGTCTGTATCAGCTTATAGCCTCTGTTTATGTGCTCGCCTCCGCCTTTGCTTCAACGGGAATATGCACGGGCGTGACCAAGCTTGTGTCCGAGGAGAGAGCTCTTACGGTAAAAACTGCATCGGCAATATTGCTTAAGGCGGCCGGACTGACGGTCGTCGGCTCTCTCATAATAGGAGGAGGGCTGTTTCTGCTTTCCGAGCCGATTGCAGCCACGCTTCTCGGAGATGCACGAGCGGCGCTGTCGCTGCGTATACTGTGCTTTTCCCTACCCTTTAAGGGCATTGCGGCCTCGCTTAAGGGATATTTTTATGCGCGGAGAAAAAGCGGAGCTCCCGCTGCCTCACAGCTTTTCGAGCAGGCGGTGCGAATTACGGTGATAATTCTGCTTGTAGGACGCTTTTCGGGGATGGGACTTAAAATGCTTGTGGCAGCAGTGCTCATCGGAGATACGGTGTCCGAGGCAGCCTCCTTTGTATATATTTACATTGCCTTTATTCGAGACAGGCGTACACTCGGCAGAGGAGAAAATTCGAAAACGCGAATTTGCTCTTCGATTTTAAGAGTGGCACTGCCGATAACGGGGAGCAGGTACATAACCTCCGGTCTGCATACCGCTGAAAGTCTTATTGTGCCCGGCCAGCTTGCAATATATACTCTTTCCTCAAGCGAAGCGCTGTCGCAGTACGGAATGCTTAAGGGTATGACCTTGCCGTTGATTTTCTTTCCTGCGGCCTTTCTCGGCGCGGCCTCGGTAATGCTCATGCCGGAGGCGGCAGAGGCGGCTGCGGCCGGAAAAACCGATAAAATTCGTGAGCTTGCAGAGAAAACGGTCGGCATAACCTCGGTGCTGTCGGTGCTGCTTGCCTCGATTTTCTTTGCCTGCTCACGTCAGCTCGGCGCCGTGCTTTTTAACAGCAGTGAGGTAGGGTATATGATACGAGTGCTTTCACCCATTGTGCCCTTTATGTATCTCGAAAGCGTATCGGACGGAATGCTGAAGGGACTCGGACAGCAAAACCGATCCTTTATATATAATGTATGTGATTCCTCGATTCGAATAATTTTGATACTTTTGCTTGTTAAAAAATTCGGAATGAACGCATTTCTCGTGATAATGCTTATCAGCAATTTTACAACCTCCACCTTGAATACGGGAAGGCTGATGAGGGTGGCCGGGGCAGAGCTTAATATCGGAGAGTGGATAATAAAGCCTCTCGTTGCGGCGTTCACCGGAATGGCTGCGGCAGGCGCCGTAACAGGTCTTTGCGGCGGAGCTGAGGTGTTGAGTCTTGCTGTGGGAGCGATGGTGCAGACGGCCGTTTTTGCTGCCGTAATGCCGATTCTGAGCACGAAAAGCAGAGAATATTTGTATTGCATAAAGGAAATCCTTATAAAAAGAAAAAGCCGTAGAAAAAATTTAAAAAGCTATTGACAAAATAAGAAGTCTGATATATACTGTAATCAGTAAAGATTACTGTTAAGGAGAAACAAATGAAACGCTTTTCCGCGCAGAGGCAGGCGGTCTACGATGCGGTAGCTTCGACTGTCTCCCATCCCACGGCAGATTGGGTATATACGGCTGTTCGAAAGCAAATGCCCAAAATCAGCCTCGGCACGGTGTACAGAGATCTTGCCGATCTCAAGGCCGACGGTAAGCTAATCGGCTTTTCGGATGAATCCGGAGTCGAGCACTTTGATGCGAGAACCGAGCCTCATGTGCATTTCAGATGTCTTTCCTGCGGCAGTGTCTTTGATGTGCTTGAGATCGAGGCTGACGATACCGGCGAGCGAATCAGAGAGCTTACCGGTGCGGAGGTTTACGGCTCGGTGGCGCTTTATTTCGGAAAATGTAAAAGCTGTAAAAACAAATCTACGGAGGTATAAAAAATGAAGAAGTTTGTTTGTCCCGTATGCGGATATGTTCACGAGGGTGACACTGCACCTGCACAGTGCCCTGTTTGTAAGGTTGACGGCTCTAAGTTTAAGGAAGTAGTCGGCGAGACCACCTGGGCTGCTGAGCATGTGGTCGGAGTCGCAAAGGGCGCCGATGAGAGAATCATTGAGGGTCTTCGTGCAAACTTCGAGGGCGAGTGCAGCGAGGTCGGCATGTATCTTGCAATGGCAAGAGTTGCTCATCGCG
>CAZDEI010000058.1:0-6116 GCA_964504325.1 uncultured Eubacteriales bacterium
CGCGATGCTATAGATACCCTTGTGACCGTCGGCGGACAGCGCTTTAATTTTATCGATACGGCGGGAATCAGGCGTAAAAGCAAGGTGACCGACGAGATAGAAAAATACAGCATTCTGCGCGCTAAAATGGCCATAGACAGGGCTAAGGTGTGCGTTATAATGATCGATGCCACCGAGGGCTTCACCGATCAGGATTCGAAGGTGGCGGGGCTTGCTCACGAGCAGGGCAAGGCGGCCATAATAGCGGTGAACAAATGGGATGCCGTCGAAAATAAGGACGGGCGTACCATGGATTCCTTCAGAAAAAGCCTGATGAACGACTTTTCCTTCATGTCCTATGCACCGATAATCTTTATTTCCGCCAAAACGGGACAGCGCATTGACAGGCTGTTTGAGCTTATTAAATTCGTAAGCGATCAGAATTCCATGCGTATAGCCACCGGAATGCTCAACAAGGTACTCGCGGATGCGACGGCCAGAGTTCAGCCGCCTACCGACAAGGGCAAGCGGCTTAAGATATATTATATAACTCAGGCATCGGCAAATCCTCCGACCTTTGTCTGCTTTTGCAACCGTGAGGAGCTTTTCCATTTTTCGTATCAGCGGTATCTTGAAAACTGCATAAGGTCGACCTTCGGTCTGGAGGGAACACCGGTAAGGTTCATAATCAGAGAGCGCGGAGACGGAAAGGCCTAAAAAGGATGTGGTTTTGATTGACGACGGCAATATTATGCTTTGCTGCGGCGCTTATAGGTGCCTATGCCCTGGGCAGCCTTAATTTTTCGATAATAATATCAAAGCTTTTTATGAAGCGGGATATACGCAGCATGGGAAGCGGTAATGCGGGCGCAACCAATATGGTGCGAAACGCAGGCTGGCTTGCGGGTCTGCTTACCCTTCTTCTGGATGCCTCAAAGGGCTTCCTTTCGGGCTATCTCGGCGGTCTTGCCGCAGGCGCACTCGGGGCGCAGCTCGAAGCCGAGCTGTTGAATCCTACCGTGGGAATTCTTATTTGCGGCTTTTTGTGCGAGCTCGGGCATATGTTCCCCGTGTTTTTCGGCTTTAAGGGCGGAAAGGGAGTTTCCACCGTGGCAGGCGTGCTTTTGGCCTGTAATTGGCAGGTTCTCGCCCTTTCGCTTGCCGTTTGGCTTGTCTTCTTCTTTTCGACGAGAATCGTTTCGGTAGGCTCGCTTGCCGCCGCCGTCAGCGTTCCCGTCGCATGCCTGCTGTTCTGCACGCGCTACGGCTCTCCCTACGACACGGCAATAATTGCCTTTTTCGGAATTGCCATGGGGGGAGTCGCGATATTCAAGCATAATGAAAATATTAAAAGGCTTATAAAGAGAGAGGAAAAAAGGATATCCTTCAAGAAAGCAAAGTGAGGTGTCACAGGTGTCGAAAATTGCAGTGCTCGGCAGCGGAGGCTGGGGAATAGGCATAGCGCTTACCGCCTTTAAGGCCGGTAACAGCGTTGCTATGTGGAGCTGCTTTGCCGAGGAGGCGGAGCTTCTTGCGAGTACAAGGGAAAGCAAAAGGCTTTTGCCCGGTATAATTATTCCCGAGGAGATAGAGGTAACCGATGACCTGTCAAGGCTTGAGGGTGCAGACCTTACCGTTCTGGCGGTGCCCTCCTATGCCGTCAGAGCCACAGCAACGCTTCTTCGCGGAACCGACTGCGGTATAATAGTAAACGCCGCAAAGGGACTTGAAAAGGATACGGGTCTCAGGCTTTCCGAGGTTATCGCCGAGGAGCTGCCCGAGAGCAAAATCGTTGTTTTGTCGGGACCGACTCATGCCGAGGAGGTTGCGAGAGGAATACCCTCCGCAATAGTCGCCTCGTCGCAGGATATAGCTGCTGCCGAGGCGGTTCAGGCCGCCCTGTCGTCGGAGGCTCTGAGGGTATATACCAATGAGGATGTGATCGGAGCGGAGCTCGGCGGTGCATTTAAAAACGTTATTGCCGTTGCCGCTGGTATAATTGACGGACTCGGCTGCGGCGACAACACAAGAGCCGCTCTCGTTACCCGCGGCCTCGCGGAAATTACACGCCTCGGTGTCGCAATGGGTGCAAAGCCCACCACCTTTTTGGGACTCACCGGAATAGGCGATATAGTTGTAACCTGTACCTCGGAGCATTCGAGGAATCATCGCTACGGCAGGCTTTTGGGACTCGGACATGAGCCGCAGGAGGCGCTTCGTGAGGTCGGAACGGTAGAGGGCTATTACGCTGCCGAGGCAGCCGTCAGGGCGGCCGAAAAATACGGCATCGATATGCCGATATGTGCCGAATGCTATGAAATAATGTATAACGGAGCCGATTGCAGAGATACGGTCGGAATTCTTATGAACCGACCCGTCAAAGCGGAAAGTGATTTTTAATATGACTCCTTCCGAAAAGAAAAAGGGTGCCGAACGCTCCGAAAAGAGTTCGCGAGGCAGGGCAGGAGCCGAAAGGCTGATTCTTACCGTATGCGCCTTGATATTCTTTGTTGCCTTCGGTGCCTTTATCAAGAGCAGCGTTGAGGGCGGCACGGCGGACTACTCCGAAATGGGTGGCACCGCCTCCGAGCGCATACTCGAAACCGCATCACTTCAAAGAGAGCTTTTCGTTTCACCGAATTACGACGGTAACGGAAATGCCGTCAGTGACTGTGCGGTCAATATAAACACCGCAGATGCCGAGGAGCTGCAGACGCTTGACGGTATCGGTCAAAAGAAGGCCGAGGCGATAATCAGGTACCGCGAGGAGCACGGCGGCTTCAAAACGGTCGATGAGCTTTGCAAGGTCTCGGGAATCGGCAAAAGGACTCTTGAAGCACTCAGGGGCAAAATTACCGTCGAATAACGGCTTAAGGGTCGTCTCCCGTTTGTGGGAGCGGCCTTTTTTTGTTATTATCAGCGCCGGACGGTAAAAACAGATTGCTTTACGACCTGTGTTGATGTAAAATAATAATATTACGGAGATAAAGTTGAGCCCTGTCGAGGCGGGGAAAATTCATATATTATGTAAACCGGAGAAGAAAATGACCGACACACAAAAATACATTTCACTCAGAAAAAGAGTTATAAGAAAATGCTTTTCAAGGCTGAATGACATGCAGTTTGAGGCGGTTGCCGCCGTAAACGGAGCCGTGCTTGTGCTTGCAGGCGCGGGAAGCGGCAAGACCACCGTGCTTGTCAACAGAATAGAAAATATGATACGCTTCGGCGATTCCTACCATTCGGAGGCTACCGAGGGGCTCGGAGAGGCCGAGGCCCTTGCGGCCGAATATTATCTCAGCAACGGAGGAGAGCTGCCGCAGGCCTTTTTGAATAACGGAATTTCTCCCTATTCGATACTTGCCATAACCTTTACAAACAAGGCGGCAAATGAGCTTAAAAGCCGAATAGTGGCAAAAATAGGCTCCGAGGGTGAGGCTGTCACTGCGGGGACCTTCCACTCGGTATGCTCGAGAATACTCAGAATAGACGGCGCGGCAATCGGCTTTTCGTCGCATTACACCATATATGACACCGATGATCAGAAAAAGCTTCTTAAGGAGATCTACAGGGAAATGGATCTCGATGAAAAGTTTATTCCGATAAAATCCGCGGCCTCCGCGATAAGCAGAGCCAAGGATATGCTGCTTTCGCCCGAGGAATTCAAGTCGACCGCCGGTTCCGATGAAAGGAAAAAAATAATAGCCGCCGTATATTCGGCATACGATGCAAGGCTGAAAAACGCCGATGCCATGGATTTCGACGATCTTATTTTCAATACGGTGCGGCTTTTTGAGGCGGCTCCCGAGGTCCTCGAAAAGTACAGGCGCAGGTTCCGATATATAATGGTAGACGAGTATCAGGATACCAACCATGCACAGTATGTCTTCGTCAGCATGCTTGCAGAGGGCGCCGGCAATCTTTGTGTCGTCGGAGATGACGATCAGAGCATATACCGCTTCAGAGGAGCGACAATTAAAAATATTCTCGAATTCGAGGATGAATACCCCGTCAGCAGGGTCATACGCCTTGAACAGAATTACCGCTCCACCTCTGTTATTCTCGATGCCGCGAATGCGGTAATAGCAAATAATACGGCTCGAAAGGGCAAGAGCCTTTGGACCGCGGGGGACAAGGGTGAGCTTATAGATGTACATACCGCCGCAGACGAGCGAGACGAGGCCAAATATGTTGCCGAGAAAATCGAGGATGACATAAGGTCGGGCGGCGCCTTTTCCGATAATGCGATTCTGTACAGAAAGAATTCGCAGTCACGCTCGATCGAGAACCATCTTGCCCGCTCGGGAATACCCTACAGGATAATCGGCGGCTTCAGGTTCTATGACCGTAAGGAGGTTAAGGATATCCTTGCCTATTTACAGCTCATAAATAACCACAGTGACGATATCAGGCTCAAGCGTATAATCAACGAGCCGAAAAGAGGCATCGGAGAAAAAACGGTTTCGGATGCCGCAACGATTGCCTCGGGCATCGGAGAATCGCTCTTCACTGTTATGTGCAATGCCTCCGAGCATTATATGATATCGGGCAGGGCTGCCGCACTCGGGCGCTTCTGTGAGCTTATAAACGGGCTTACCGAGGCCTATGAGGGCGGTCTCACTGTGACCGAGCTGTGTGAGAGAGTTATAAAGGAAAGCGGCTACGAGGCTGCTCTTATCGCCGAGGGCGAGGAGGGCAGGGAAAGGCTTGAAAACATCCGCGAGCTTGTCAACAGCATCAGGCAGTATGAGCTCGAAAACGAAACGCCTACCCTCTCCGGCTTTCTGGAGGAGGTATCGCTTATCAGCGATATCGATAAATATGATGCCGAGGCGGACGCCGTCGTAATGATGACGGTGCATTCGGCAAAGGGTCTTGAGTTCGAAAATGTTTACATAGTCGGAGCTGAGGAGGGAATCTTCCCCGGTACACAGTCGATCTATGAGGGCAGGGAGGAGCTCGAGGAGGAGCGCAGGCTTGCCTATGTCGCACTGACAAGAGCCAAAAAGAAGCTTTGTATAACCAACGCATATACGAGATTCGAATTCGGGCAGACGGCAAGAAATCTGCCGTCGAGATTCATAGCCGAAATTCCGTCCGAGCTTTGCCGCGTTTCCTCAAAGGGCACGGCGATAGGCTCCTTCGGAGCAACCGTGCGCTTCTCGGAGGGAGGACGCTCATATGCCGGCTCGGGTACCCTTGACAGAGGAGGCTACCGAGCAACCGCATTACACGGTGCCGGTGGCTCGGGCCATACCTCTAAGGGGGTCGAGCGCAGCGGACTCGGGGCAGCTCAGAGGTCTGTGCCTGTGAGCTTTTCCGCGGGCGAGCGTATCCGTCATAAAATTTTCGGAGATGGCCTTATTCTTTCCGCCGAGCCGATGGGCAACGACACGCTTCTGAAGATATCCTTCGATACCGTCGGTGAGAAAAAAATAATGGCAAACTTTGCAAAGCTTGAAAAGATTTAAGGGAGAGTGAGCCGAACAGTGTTCAAGATTGTCGAAAAAAGATATTTAAATGAAAATGTAGTCTATATGGAGCTGGAGGCCCCGTATATCGCCGCAAAGGCGCGTCCGGGCCAGTTCGTTATATTCAGGATTGATGAATTCGGTGAGCGTGTGCCGCTTACCATTGCCGACCATGACGAAAAAAAGGGAACCGTCAGTCTGATTTTTCAAGCTGTCGGCTTTTCCACCGCACAGCTCGCCTCCCTTTCGAAGGGCGACAGCATAGCCGATCTCGTGGGTCCTCTCGGCAAGGCCACCGAGCTTGAGGGCATAAAACGGGCGGCCGTTATCGGCGGCGGTGTCGGCTGCGCTATTGCCTATCCGCAGGCAAAGGCTTTGTTTGAGGCAGGCGCCGAGGTCGATGTGATAACCGGCTTCAGGAGCAAGGACATAGTGATACTCGAGGATGAATTCAAGGCGGTCAGCAGGGAGCTTTTCGTAACCACCGATGACGGCAGCTACGGAGAAAAGGGCTTTGTTACCGATGTCTTAAAAAGGCTGCTCCCCGAGAGGGCGTACGATACCGTAATAGCAATAGGCCCGATTCCCATGATGAAATTCGTTTCCGAGACGACAAGACCCTTCGGTGTAAAAACAATAGTCAGCCTGAATCCGATAATGATAGAC
>CAZDEI010000059.1:0-6009 GCA_964504325.1 uncultured Eubacteriales bacterium
CCGACCGAGCATTTCGAGCAGGCCGAAGGCACCGTAGCCCACGGCGGCAGCCAAAAGAAAGGCGAGTCGAACGGTGCCGATAAGCTCAGTGCCTTCTTCAAGCAGACCGACGGCGTGAATTGCAAGCGAAGCACCGACGAGGAGCGAGAAAAGCTCCGTCAAAAGCACCGAGGCAGAGCGACCGGCGGTGTCGGTCTCCCTTGAGACCTGTCCCGACTCGGTCGAGGCTGTGTCGAAAAACGAAAACAGAGTAACCGCCGCAGCGGAGATTACCATGGCCGCCGTGCAAAGCAAGGAAAAGCCGGAGTATTCGTTTTTATAAAAGCCCGTTTTGCCGTCTATCGCATATATAAGCTGACAAATTCTCAAAACCGTCAGCGCTGCCGTTGAAAAGAAAAAACAGATCAGTGCGGATTTATTTTTCAATTCTACACCTCATTTCCCGTCGCAGTCGGTGCGAATGACCGAACGCGTGCAAGCATATTATGATATATAGTATTTTATATTTTTTGCCGTGAAAAGTCAATGGACAGTGAAAGAGAGGAAGACGGAATGAAGGGAACCTATGCTGTTTTTTCGGCAATATTCGCCTTGGCCTTGACTCTTGCGCCGCTCGGCGTGATAGGCAGCCGCACGGGAAGCAGACCGACAGGCGCTTTTCCCGTCTCGGAGGGCTGCTTCAGAATTCTCAGAACCGCGACCGGTGAGACGGAGCAGGTAAGCGAGGAGGATTATACGGTGGGCGTGCTCGCAGCCGAAATGTCACCCGAGGCGGAGCCGGAGGCGCTTAAGGCTCGGGCGGTCGCCGCCTATACCTATGCCTGCAGGAGGCGTGCGGACGGCAACGACGGAGCGCTCGGATACGATCTTACCGATGATGCCGACAGTGATCAGGCTTACATATCAAAGGATGAGCAGGTGGCGCTGTGGGAGGACAGCTACGGCTGCAACCGAGAGTTGCTTGAAAGGGCAGCATACGAGGTTCTCGGCGAGCTTATTACCTTCGGCGGAAGACCGATACTTGCAGTGAGTCACGAAATATCCTCCGGCAAGACCGAGAACGCCTACGAGCTCCTTGAAGGAAATTATCCTTACCTGATATCGGTCGAAAGCAGTGCGGATCTGCTTGCTCCCGATTATCTTTCAACCGAGGAATACGATGTGGCGGAATTCGCCGATATGGCCTTGGAGCTTGGGATAACCCTGGTCGGGGAGGCTGAGTCGTGGCTTTCCGAGCCGGTCAGGAGTGGAAGCGGAGGAGTTGTTGAGTATCTCCTTGCCGGGCACAGCGTGAGTGGTCTCCGGATGAAAAAGGCCTTCGGGCTTAAAAGCACGAGCTTCGAGCTTGCCTACAGTCGTGAGCGCTTCACCTTCACGGTGCGCGGAATAGGACACGGGCTCGGAATGAGCCGCTTCGGCGCCGAGCATATGGCCTCGCAGGGTAACGGCTACCGTGAAATTCTCGAATGGTATTATCCTAATACAGTGATAAAAAAAGCAGATCGGCTCTCGTAAGGGCGGACGAATTTTTCGGCTCCTTCGAATTCGGCAGGCTGTCGGAGAGGGACCGAAAGCCCTAATACATAAAAAGCGGCAGGCACACGGTGATATACCGCATGTCTGCCGTTGCTTATTGTCCGATTATTCGCTTGTGAGCGCCTTTACGGGGTCGCGGCGCGCTGCTATGCCCGAGGGAATAAGTCCCGCTATAAAGGTCAGCAGCATGCTTATTGCAATCAGTATAACCGCCGCCTGCGGAGGAAGCACGGCGTTAAGCTCGGCGATTCCCGTAAGTGAATGCAGTATGGCGTTTATAAGGAGAATAAGCAGCAGAGTCGCACCTATTCCGATGGCTCCGGCAACAAAGCCGACCGTCAGGGTTTCGGCGTTGAAGACGCGTGAAATATCCTTCTTGGAGGCGCCTATGGCACGGAGAATGCCGATCTCCTTGGTGCGCTCAAGCACCGAAATATAGGTTATAATACCTATCATTATCGAGGATACGACAAGAGATATTGCAACAAAGGCGATAAGCACATAGGAAATAACATCGATTATTGTGGTTACCGAGGAAATCAGCAGTCCGACCGTATCGGTATAGGTTATCTGCTCGGATTTCGAGTGGCTTGCGTTATACTCGTTTATTATTTCGGTGATTCGGTCCTTTGCCTCAAAATCGGTGGGGTAAATGTAAATTCCGTTGGGCTTGTCGATATCGACATAGCCGAGCTGCTTGAGGAGCTCCTCCTTGGTTGAAATGAGATTCTCATTTGCGTATTTCAAAAGCTGCTCGTCGCTCAGGAGTGAGGCGTAGGCCGCATACTCGAGATCGGCTGCAAGCATCGCACGGAGGGCAGGCAGAGCCTCGACCGTATAGGGCTCATCCGAGAAGGGCATTCCGGTGGTGAGGTCAAGCTTATCCTCGCGGAGCTGACTGAGGACGACCTCGCTGCTGTTTTCGCGTGCGGTTACGGCCTCGGACAGGCTGCTGAGATAGCCTATACCGCCTGTTGAGGAGGAGGCCATCGATGAGTCGGCGGCCTTTACGATTCCCACGATCTTAAGCTGCTCGGCATTCCTGAGCTTTTCGTTGAGACGCTCCTCCGAGCAGGCAATTATGCGGTTGGTCTCCTTGTCGTAATCGTAATAATCCGAGTTCGCGAGCAGACGGAACTCAAGCTCGTAAAGCTCTTCAAAGGTGTAGGAGGTGGCTTCTATCTTTACGGGATTTTCGGTGCCCGCTGCGACTGCCTCCTCGGCAGCCTTGAGAAATTCGGTAATCTCGGCGGGATCCCTTATTCCGAGCATGTAAAGCACGAAGTCGGAAATTCCGTTCTCCGAATTAACGATAAGCACAATCTCGTTGGCCTTTTCGGGAAGCCTGCCGTCAACGACCGAGTATTGCTCGGAAATGGTGGTGCTGTCACCGACAAGCTCCTTCCATGCGGCGGCTGTCATGCCCATTGCCGAGGAGGCTGCGTCGGCGTTGCCTGCCATTGCGGCACCCTGCTCTCCGAAGAGCTCAAGATAGCTCTCGAGAGATTTTCTGTATTCGACACTGCCACCGTCCTTTACGGCAAGATAGGTGTTAAGTCCCGAATTGTAAATGTATTTGATATCGCTTGTGAGCTCGGCAAGCTCGGAGTTGGAATCTATGAACCTCTTGAATTTCTCAAGATCGTTGCTTGTGAAGCCCTCGGTGCTGGTCTTCATCATGTCGATCATGGCATCGTTGGAATAAATTTTTCCTTCCTCACGCTCCTCCTTTTGCTTGCCGGAGGAGAGGAAGGCGTCAACCATGGAGGTCATGTCCATTGCGGTTTCGGTAACCGTTATCGGATAGCTCGACATGGTGCTTTCCTCAACGCTTGTGATGTATGCGCTGACACCGCTTGATACCGACAGAATCAAAGCGATTCCGATTATGCCTATCGAGCCAGCAAAGCCGGTGAGCAGTGTCCTTGTCTTTTTGGTCATCAGGTTATTGAAGGAAAGAGCAAGTGCGGTCACAAAGGACATTGAGGTCTTTTTTACCTTGGGACGGGGTCTTGTCTCCTCCTCGGCGGAAAAGGGGTCGGAATCCGAAACTATTCTGCCGTCAAGCAGACGGATTATTCTGGTGGAATATCTTTCGGCAAGCTCGGGATTGTGAGTTACCATTATTACAAGCTTGTCGGCCGAAATTTCCTTCAGGAGCTCCATTATCTGTACGCTTGTCTCGGAATCGAGAGCACCGGTGGGCTCGTCGGCAAGCAGAATGTCGGGATCGTTTACGAGTGCGCGGGCGATGGCAACGCGCTGCATCTGTCCGCCCGACATTTGGTTGGGCTTTTTGTGAAGCTGATCGCCGAGGCCGACCTTTTCAAGCGCCTCAACGGCCTTTTTGCGTCTTTGAGCCTTGGAAACTCCCGAAAGAGTCAGCGCGAGCTCGACATTCGACAGCACGGTTTGATGAGGAATGAGATTGTAGCTTTGGAATACAAAGCCGATCGAGTGATTGCGGTAGCTGTCCCACTCCGCATCCGAAAAATCCTCGGTGGAGCGACCGCTGATTATGAGATCGCCCGAGGTGTAGCGGTCAAGTCCGCCGATTATGTTAAGCATGGTGGTCTTTCCGCAGCCCGACTGACCGAGAATCGAAACAAATTCCGACTCGCGGAAGCAGAGGTCTATGCCCTTAAGAGCATGAACCTCGGTGTCACCGCTCAGGTAGTCCTTTTTAATGTTTTTCAGCTGAAGCATTTTATCTCTCCGTTTCGTCCCGAATGCCGCTGTGAGCAAGGGAAATGGGTCTGGAAATTTATTACTTTACAATAATAAATTTTGTCACTTCTACAGAAAAATGTGTTAACGGTATGTGAATTTTAAACGAAAAGCGGAGCGATTAAGGTCGAAGCACGGAATAATTTAGTTGACTAATTTTCGGGGATGTATATAATTAAATATGTATGGGTATTTTTAAGCATACTGCGGCAACGGATACAGCCGCGCTTTTATAAAAGCCGCGCCGCCTTTGAGCTCGGCTAAAGCACAGGAGGATGGGTTTGAAAAGAAAGCTCAACTGGGGAAAGCTGCGTACGGGTGGTACCGTAATGCTGATTGATGCGTTGATAGTTTTTCTTTCCTTGGGATTTGCCGTTTGGCTTAATTCGGATTTTACCGTTACCTTGTTTGACGCGATAGCGAGCACGGCCGCCTACAGCGGTATGTTCACCGCGGTCTCCATGATTATATTTTTCGCCGCCGATATTTACGGCACCATATGGCGATTCTTCGGACCGAGAGATCTTCTCGTTACTGCAATGTCGGTGATTGCCGCCGATATTCTGCCGCTGCTGATGTATGTCATGCCCTTCGGCGAGCTTGAGGAGAAGGTGCATATAAACGATCTGCTTATGGCAATGCTGATAAAGCTGTTTTTGATGCTCGGCATTCGACTTGCCTACAGAATATACGCGCAGCTTTTCAGAAAAAAGCAAAATGAAATCAAACGCTCAGCTAAGCGCACCATGATAATCGGTGCAGGCGATGCGGGCAGAATATTGGTAAATGAGATGAAGGGCTCCGACCGTCGGCTCGGTGTTCCCGTCTGTATTATAGACGATAACCGTCTTGTTTGCGGAAACCATATCGACGGTGTGCCGATCGTCGGCGATCGCCGCGATATTACCGCCGCTGTCGAAAAATACGGAATCGAGCAGATAATTCTTGCCATACCCTCGCTTTCCGCTGCCGAGCGAAAGGCCGTGCTTGAGATATGCAACAACACGGGCTGTGCGCTGAAGGCAATGCCGGGAATCAGTCAGATGATAGACGGCAGAAATTACATCAATACCATAAGAGATGTTTCGGTTGAGGATCTGTTGGGCAGAGAATCGGTTGCGATAGATATGCAAACGGTGCGTGAATTCATCTCCGGAAAGACCGTAATGGTCACGGGCGGAGGCGGCTCGATCGGCAGTGAGCTGTGCCGTCAGATAGCCTCCTACGGTCCGGCAAGGCTTGTGATAGTCGATGTTTACGAAAACAACGCCTATGCAATACAGCAGGAGCTTATTCGCTCATATCCCGAGCTCAGACTCGATGTTATGATAGCCTCGGTGAGAGAAACCGACAGGGTCAATAAGCTTTTTGAGCGCTTCCGTCCCGAGCTTGTTTTCCACGCCGCCGCACACAAGCATGTGCCGCTTATGGAGGACAGCCCGAACGAAGCAATCAAAAACAATGTCTTCGGTACATATAAAACCGCTCTCGCCGCAGTGAAATACGGTGTTAAAAAATTCGTTCTCATATCCACCGACAAGGCGGTCAACCCGACAAATATAATGGGTGCCTCCAAGCGGCTGTGCGAGATGGTGATTCAGGCACTTAACGGACGCGGAGCGACCGAATTCGTCGCCGTTCGCTTCGGAAATGTTTTGGGCTCAAACGGCTCGGTCATTCCGCTGTTCAAAAAGCAGATTGCCGAGGGTGGCCCCGTAACGGTGACTCACCCCGATATTATAAGAT
>CAZDEI010000060.1:0-6009 GCA_964504325.1 uncultured Eubacteriales bacterium
GTCCTCACTGTCCGCCGCAACATGCACGGTGGGATCCTTGACATAGCTGTGTCCGGGAATAAGCTTGTAGGTGTTGGCACTGTCACGACCCGCCGCAGAGCCCGTGAGTCTGCTCCCGTTCAAATCAACCCTTGCCTCGTCAAGAATGATCGAAACCCTGCCGACGGTGAATGTGTTTGTTACCTGAGCCTCCGAGGTAAGAAACGCCACTGCTCCTAGCACGGTGACAGCAACGAGTAAAGCCGCACAAAGACCGAGTAGCATTGCTTTTGCCTTCATAGCAAAAACCTCCTTAAATAAACAGTATATCGGGAGCCCTTCGGCGTTACCCTTTTTTCTTATCCGCCCCGTTCGGGGAGGCCGAGCGCCTTTCACTTCTTTTCGGCAGCCTTGGCATAAAAACGAGAATCAGCATAACCGTGCAAACCGCCACCGCGATATATATTCCCGGCGGATGCTGAATAGAGTAGGCAGCATAACCCAAATACGGTATTTTAAATACGGGCCTGCCGATAAGATTGTTAAAATGCACGGGCGCACCGTCACAGCTCGCATTGGCGTCGCCCTTGGTGTAAAAGCAGCTGCTTTCACTGTCGATTTCAACAACTCGGTGTGTCGACGGTGTACCGTTAGGAAGCACATAGGTTATGACATCGCCGACCGAAATATCCTCGGGCTCTGCCGAGACCACATATATGAGCGAGCCGACGGGATATTCGGGCTCCATTGAGCCTGACACGACCGAATATACTCTGATTCCGAGCACCCTCACACCGACAAGCAGCATAGCGAATACAACGACCAAAACAACCGTCACCGTGCCGATAAGACTCCAGATTTTTTTAACAGCTCGGTTCATTTGAATTTCCTTTCCTCGTTTCGGCTCACAGCTCATAAGACAAGGCCTTATCTCTCCCCTGTGTCCCTCTTACGAATAAATATGAAGCAACGGCAAATAATAATACCCGTTTTTTGGGTAGCTGCGGCAATCAGTTACTTCGCAGAGTTCTATACTCTCGGATTTTTAAAGCAAATGCATAGGGCAGGCGCTTCTCGGGCTGACCGACGGCTTTTTTGACGGCGTAAGGACTCAGACCATGACAAGCCTGTTCATACTGCTACGCTTCAGCTCAAGCGACGGATGAACATACCGTTCAAGCGTAAGCTGCGGACTCGAATGACCCAGAATTTCACTGAGTGCCTTGATTTCAAAGCCCGACTCCGCACATCTTGTTGCAAAGGTGTGCCTGAGCGTATGGAAATGCACTCCCTCAAGCTCGCATGCCTCACAGTAGACTGCCATTTTGTACTGAAGGGAGCGCGGCTCAAAGGGAAAAATCGGACTTCCCGTGATAACAAAAGCGCTTGGCTCCGACGGAACAAATTTCCGACAAAGCTCGACCGCAAAATCGCTCAGGGGAATAATCCGCGCGGAGCTCCTGCTTTTCGGGTCGGTCAGCACAAGCTTGGTTTTTGAAGAGGCGCCCTCTCCGAAATTCCTTATCCGCTGCACGGTCGAGGCCACTCTTACTACCCTTTCCGCGAGCGATATATCCCCTGCCCTCAGTGCACACACCTCACCGAGCCTCATTCCGGTCAGCAGAGCAAGCAGTGTGGCGAATTTACAGCTGTCGGTATCTGTCAGCAGATAATTCACAAGTCGTCTCTGCTCCGTCGGTGTCAGTACCCGCAGCTCCTTTTTTACCATCCTCGGATAGCAAACCTCGATTCTTGACAGATCCGTGCCCTGCTCGCGGGCACAGTATTTTAATACGGAGCGCAAAACCGCAAGAATATCCCGTACCGTTTTGGCGGCAAGCCCCTCATTCCTCAGCAGGTGATGAGTAAAGTCCTCAACGGCTGAGCTTGTCAGCTCCTTTGCACTGCACTCTCCGAGGACGGGCTTTATATGCCTTTCAAGCACGGTGAAGTATTTCACGAGTGTGGCCTCCTTGATTTTTATGCTGTTAAGGCGCAGCCACTCGTCACAGCAGACAGCGAGCCTTTTGACATTTTCCTTCTCCTTTATGCCTGTATTCAACAGCAGCTCGGCCCTTGCGCGCGTAAGCTTTTCCTTGGCCTCTCTGTAGCTTTTGCCGTAGCAATAGCCGTATTTTGCCGAGCCGTCGGGAGCACGCTCCCTGATATACCGTGCTTCCCAACGATTATCCTTTCGCTTGTAGATGTTTTCGCCTTTTTTCGACATAATAATCTCTCCTTTGAATTGTATTATTGTTTAACCGTCCCCGACGGGATTTTTGACGGTAATACGAGACGACAGGCCTGCGGCAATCGGCATTTATGCACTGACGAGCATGAGAAAACTGCATTTTGAGCCCTTTGTTTACCTCATACAATCAAAAAAACAGTTGATTATTATTTCTTTTTGTGATAGTATTCTTAAAATAGAGTATAGAACTCTGCGAAAAAATAAGGCGCCGCGATTTAAGTCGCGGCGCCGCTGCTGTTTATATAAAAAATTCGCCCTGCCTTCTCAGAAAGCAGGGCATTTCATGCTTTACTCTTCCCCGTTGTCGTTTTTTATATATCGCAGACTGCAGATATCGTCACCCTTGGCTATGCATTTCGGAAGCTCAAGCCTGCTTCCGTAGCATTCGCCTATGCCGTGATCTCCGCACATTGCGATATCGCAAAGACGGGCAATCTCCTCATCGGTGCAGCCGGCCTTTTGCCAGGCCTTAACAAGCGGACAGTAATGAAAATCTATTGACAGCCTATCCTCGTCAGACTCGAGAATCTTCATTTCGAAAACAAGCTGTGCAGGCTTTGTGAAAAGCGTTTTTCTAAGTCCGACAAGGCTGTCGGTTTTTCCTTTTTTTACAAGCTCGCTTCCCTGAGAAAGTCCGCACCTTCTGACTGCCGCACTGCCGAAATCCCTCGGATCAAGCCCACGCTTTTCGGCCTCATCACAAAGCAGATACAGCCAATGGGCTCGGTGCTCAAGCTGTGCCCTTATTGCCTGAAGCAGGCCGTTCTTATACCTCGGCTCGTTTTTTATGTTACTCATTGCTTTTCTCCCCTTAAATTCTTTTTATAAGCTCCTTATAGAACAGAACACACTGTCCTATGCTTTTCAGTGAAATGTTCTCATCGGCACCGTGAACCGTGGCAAACTGCTCCCTGCTGAGATCAATCGGTGCAAAGCGAAGGATATTATCCGCGACCTCGGTAAAGCGCCTTGCATCCGTTCCCGCGGTAAGCAGAAAGGGAGCCACGGCTGCATCGGGAAAATTGTCATGAACCACAGCTTCAACCGCTTTGAAGGCCTCGCCGTCGGGGTCGGTGGGAGTACAGTAATCCCGTTCGAGCTCCTCAACGGTAACACCGTATTTTTCTCCGATTTTTTTGATTTTCTCAAGTCCCCGATACAGATCGTCCTCTCGGACACAGCGCAAAAACATGGTCGCCTCGGCGGTTTTTGCCCGCAGCTGCGGATCTCTTGCATCACCTGCACTCAGCGTCGTAAAGGAAAGACCCGTCGAAAGCATCGCGCTCGCTGCGGGTATTCCCATCATTATATGCTTGATAAGCGGAGAAAACAGACCGATATTTCCGAACAGAATATTTAACGGAAAGCTCATATAGGGTGCATGCCTCTCAAAGGTTGCACGAACCTCGGGAGCAAAGCTGCCCCTGTAGATTCGATCCTTTTTGTCATTGACCTCATTTATAAAGCCGCTGAGACGCAGCACTGCGCTGTCCGACGCGCCTCCGAAGCCGCCGTGTCCCTTTGCTGCGGTCTCGGCCGTACAGCGAAAAATATGTCTGCTCTTTTCGTGCACCGCTATAACCGCGCTTTTACACTTCACTCCCGGGATCTGCCCCTGAGTGACGGCACCGCCCTCATCTATAACCGCATAAAAGTGAATTCCCTGCTTCTTAAAATACTCGGTCGCAAGCACCATTCCGTCTCCGCAGACCTCCTCGTTATTTGAGGAGCCTATGTAGAGATTGATGCCGTCAAAGCCGTAGCCCTCCTCCAACAGCTCCTCGGCCGCCTGAAGCTCGGCAAAAAGCGGAGTTTTTGTATCAATCGCACCTCGCGCGTAAAGATACCCGTCAATCACGGTGGGCTTAAAGGGCTCGGTATGCCACTCGGAATCTCCGTCGACAACATCGTGATGTGACATGAGCATAATATTTCTTTTTGCGTTTCTTCCTCTGATTATGTAAACAAAGCAGCCGTCGCCGAAGGTCAGTCTCTCCGCGGCTGCCGTAAGCCTCGGAAAAAGCTCCTCAATAACACGGTAAAGCCGCTCAAACTGATCGGCATATTTGCCGTCACGGGTCCAAACCGTTCTGCATTCAAGCATACGCGAAAGACGCTCGGTGTATTCGGCAGTGCGCTCGGCCGATACGTTTTTTCGCTCTGCCTCGGGTCTCAGTATGTGCTTTTTCATTCAGCATTCTCCCTACGACGCTCGGAAATATACCCTGTCACTTTCTTTTCATTATACATAATAAAGCAAATAAGAGACAACAGACTGAATATTCCCGCAAAAATTCCGGTAAGCTTAACACCCGTAGCTCCGACCGATTCACCGACCGCCGCACCGACGGCAAGCACGCTTGAAACAGCGGTCATCGCAAGTGAATAGGCGATTTTTTCAACAAAGGTCTTGGTAGCGGAGAAGATTCCCTCACGGTTCACACCGTTTTCAAGAGTATCCTTTTGAATTATATCCGACATACAGGACTGCGGTAAAATATTGATTGCCGCAAAGGGAAAGGCCACGACAACGCCCATAAAAAGTCCGAGCAGCAGCTCATAGCCCCTTATGAGGGCGGCAATACTGTCTCCGAAGAAGATAAAGGCGAACACCACGGTGAATATAATGCTTGCGATTACAAGCATGCTTTTTTTACCGTAGCTTCTGCTCAGGCGCACTATCATCGGGAACAGACACAGTGCAACGGCAATCGCAGTAAGCATGACGAGAAAGGACTGCGATTCGGGCACATTCAAAAGCATTGTAATATAATAAAGCATTGCGGTTTGGAAGAAGGCCATTGATATATAGCTGAAAAGATCTCCGCCGAAAAAGGTCAAAAATTCTCGATTTTTGAAAATACTCCTGACAGAAGCAAGCATCGGCTGTCTCGGCGGCGCGTTGTCGGAAGCATAATCCTTTTCACGGAATGCCGTGGCTCCGAGCAGCACGCATACAAGACCGATGGCCGCAAACACCGTGAAAACGAGCCTCCAGGACCAAAGCGGACTTACTCCCGTCTGCTTTATAAGATTGACAAAAAGTGTTGCCGCATACATAAAGGAGCTCGAGCCCATAAAAAACGCGGTGCTTATGCCGTAATATCCCACCCTGTCGTTTGCATCGGGGATCACCTCGGGTATGAGTGCATTACGAGGTATGAAAAAGAAGGTGTAGGCCGTATAATAGGCTATCATGAAGAAGCCGACCCATATCGCATTTGCCACCGAGCCCTGAGAGAAGGGTGCCATAAAAATAAGCAGAGCCGACAGCGCATAGGGCACCGCCGAATACTTAAGAAAGGGCATCCTGCGCCCGTCCTTATGGGTACAGCGGTCCGAAAGGCTTGCCACCCAAGGATCGGTCACGGCATCTATAATCTTGCCGAAGCCGGTAAGCAGCGCCATCACCGTAATAAAGCCCAGCAGCTTGTTCTGCGGCAGCAAAATCGGAATTCCGCTTTTTGCAGTCGGCTGAAAGAAATAAAGCAGATAATTTCCTATCATTCCGTTGAACAGGCCCTTTGCAATATCTGACAGACAGTAGCGAATCATTTTTCTTTTTGGCAATGTTTTTTTCATAATGCATCTCCCGAACGGCAGCAAGCCGTTCCCTCAAATATTTCAAATGCTATTATACTGTTTTCCGCAATATAAAATCAAGCCCCATATAACAAGCACAAGCGGTAAAAAAGGGCTCAACTGCCCTGTCCTGCGGACGCTTTTCCGCATTTTAGCTCTCGGCTCGCCTCGAAAGGGCTATGGCCGTGACCTTGAGG
>CAZDEI010000061.1:0-5904 GCA_964504325.1 uncultured Eubacteriales bacterium
GTTGACAACACAGCCCATAACCGCAACAGTTATATCCTTTTTGCAGTCTGCAAAGCGCTCTCTTGCCTCGGAGGCAAGCTTTATAAGATCAATTCTCGTTCTTCCGCAGGTGGGGCAGGAAACGAATTTAATACCACCCTTGCGGATTCCCAAAAGCTTAAGAATATCCTTGGCGGCAGCCACCTCCTTGACGGGATTGTCCGTCAGGGAAACTCTGACCGTGCTGCCTATGCCCATAAGCAGCAGACCGCCGATGCCCGCAGAGGACTTGATAAGTCCGTCACGCTCACAGCCGGCCTCGGTAACCCCCAAATGCAGAGGATACGGACAGACCTCGGCGGCAAGTCGGTAAGCATCGAACATCACTTGAACATCCGAGGACTTGAGAGAAAGAATTATATCATCAAAATCAAATTTTTCAAGTAACGAAATATGGTACAGTCCGCTTTCGACAAGCGCCTCTGCAGTGGGCGCACCGTGCTTTGCGAGGATATGCTTTTCAAGGGAGCCCGAATTTACGCCGATTCTTATGGGAACCTTTCTGCCCTTGCAGGTCTCGGCAACGCGCTTAACGCCCTCCTCACTGCCTATATTGCCGGGATTGATTCTTACCTTATCCACACCGGCATAAACGCTTTCCACGGCAAGACGGCTGTCAAAATGGATATCAGCAACTATCGGCACCGAAACCCTTTCCTTCAATGCCGATATAAGCCTCACCGCCGGCATATCCGGAACGGCAACCCTGATTATCTCACAGCCTGCCTGCTCAAGACTAATCGCCTGCCTGATATTGCCCTCTATATCGGTTGACGGTACGCTCAGCATGGACTGAATCGACACCTCGTCTCCTCCGCCGACGGCCACTCCGCCGACAAGCACCCTTTTAACCGTTCTGCGATCGTACAAGCTAAAACAAATCCTTTCCTAAAACAGTCCGAAAATATCCTTGACAGTTATAAAAGCAACAAAAAGAAGCATCACACAAAGGCCCACGGCATGCACGACCGCCTCGAATTTTCGAGGCACGGGCCTTCTGAAAATCATTTCCATCAGAATAAACAGTGCTCTGCTGCCGTCGAGAGAGGGTATCGGAAGCAGATTGAAGATGCCGAGATTAATGGTGATCAGGGCTATTACGGGAAGAAAATCGGCAATGCCTGCCTTGGCTGCCTGACTCATTGCGGCTGTAACTCCGACAGGCCCCGACATCTGACTTATGCCGAATCGTCCTCTTACAAGATCAACGACCGAGAACCAAACGACTCTTCCGTAGGAAAAGGCCGTCCTTCCCGTGGCCTTTACAAGCGCGGGAAATGTATTTTCCTCACCGTAAACATAAAAATCGACTATGACATACTGAACACCGTCGGTCGTCTCGGTAGCGAAGGTGACATCACCGAGCTCAAGCCGTTCGCCGTCTCTTATGACGGTCATGCTTACGGTTCCGTCCTTCACGCCCGAGAAGGCATAGCTGAGATCAACGGTTGAATATATTCTTCTTCCGTCGACCCGGTAAATAATATCTCCCTCCCGAAGCCCGTATTCACAGCTTACGGGAGTGAAGCTTTCACTTTCTCTGAATTTTGCAACCTGAGCAGTCGCAAGCAGCTCCTGCGGAAGAAGGCTGAAGAATACCAAAATCAAACCGAGCAGCAAATTAAAGGCCGCACCGGCGATTATTATCAAAAAGCGCTTATAGGCACGCTGATTGCAAAAGCCTCTGCTGTCGCTGCTCTCGCTGTCCTCTCCCTCCATGGCACAGTAGCCGCCGAAGGGAATCAGGCGCAGTGAATATTCGGTCTCCCTGCCCTTTTTTCTGAAGATCGCAGGGCCGAAGCCTATTGCGTATTCGTTTACCCTTACGCCGCACAGCTTTGCAACGATAAAATGGCCGAACTCATGAATCATTATGACCACAAGAAAGGCGAGCACGGCAACGGCAATGGGCCATACCGTGCTCCATGCATTCAAAAGAAAATCAATCATCGGTTCACCGTCCAAAAGAATTGTCTGATACCGCCTCGCGAACAAAGCGTCTTGCCGCGGCATCCGCCGCAAAGACCTCCTCAACCGTATAGCCGGAATAAGCCTCCTGACGGTCTGCGGCAGCAGCTACAAGCCTGCCGATATCGGTAAAGCGGAGCCTTCCGTCAAGGAAAAGTGCAACCGCCTCCTCGTTCGCACCGTTTGCGGCGGCGGGGACAAGTCCGCCTCTCTCGATTGCCGTTATACAGGTTTTCAAGCAGGTAAAGGTTTCAAGATCCGGCTCCTCAAAGGTAAGACTTGACTCCTTGATAAGATCAAGCGGCATATCCGAGGAACAGCCTCTTTCGGGATAGGTTATCGCATATCTGATAGGGAGTTTCATATCGGGCACGCCAAGCTGTGCTATAACGGCACCGTCGCAAAATTCGACAGCCGAATGCAGTATGCTCTGACGGTGCACCGTCACCTGTATAGCTTTTGCCGAAACGCCGAAAAGATGTACGGCCTCTATAACCTCGAGTCCCTTGTTCATCAGGGTGGCGGAATCGATAGTTATTTTCGCACCCATTGACCAATTCGGATGCTTGAGCGCCTGCTCGGGTGTAACCGTCTCAAGCTCCGCCGCGGTTTTGCCGAAGAAGGGGCCGCCCGAGGCCGTGAGTATTATTTTTCTGAGCTCGGAGCGATTTGAGCCTTTGAGGCACTGAAAAATCGCCGAATGCTCGCTGTCGACAGGTATCAGCTCGGTATCGGAGGCGGCTATTTCGGAATTGACAAGCTCGCCTGCCGTGACAAGTGATTCTTTATTTGCAAGCGCAAGCCTTTCGGTATGTGATACAGCCGAAAGAGTGGCTCTGAGTCCTGCGATACCGACAATCGAATTCAGCACGGTATCCGCCTTTCCCTCCGAGGCAATACGGCATATTCCATCTTCACCCGAAAGCACTCGTATTCCCGTGCCGAAAAGTGCGCTTTTAAGCTCGGCCTCCCTTTCACTGTCGGCTATCGCAACGGCCTCGGCACCGAATTTTCTTGCTGCCGAGGCAAGAGCCGACACCGAGCGATTTGCGGTGAGCGATACCACCCGAAGCTCGCATTCCTCGGCAACCTCAAGCGCCTGTCTTCCGATAGAGCCGGTGGCTCCGAGAATAGACAAAGATTTTTTCATTTGGGTTTAAATCCTTTCGACGAGCGGCAGAAGCTGAGCCGCAATATAAAGCACAGGTGCTATTGCAATTATACTGTCAAATCTGTCTAATATTCCACCATGTCCGGGCAAGCAGGTGCCGTAATCCTTTATTCCGCAGTAGCGCTTGATATAGGAAAACATCAAATCGCCGAGCATTCCGACGACAGCCAGCGGCACGGTTACAACCGCGATATAGGGAATTCCTATCTGATAATCGGAGGAAAGCGCGTTGAATATAAAGGAAAAGACAATGACGATCACAAGCGAGCTGAGCGCACCGCCCACTGCTCCCTCGACCGTTTTTTTCGGACTGAGCTCAGGACAGAGCTTATGCTTTCCGAAGGCTATGCCCGTAAAGTAGGCTCCCATATCCGAAACCCAAGAAAAGCCGAAGCAAAGCAGTATATAAAACACACCGCTCTCATTTTCGCGGCAAAGCATGTTCAAAAGACTTCCGAAGGAGAATCCGAGAGCAATGGCGAAGCCGAAGGCGATGATAGGCTCAAGTGCATTCGAGTTTTTTCTGTCAAACATCGAATAGCAATACATTACAATGAGCACGAGAGCAGATGCGTATTCCCGCATTACAAAGGCCTGAGTATGTACCGTGATTTCGCCGAAGCCTACCGTAAAATAAGCGGAGAAGGCAATGGCGCAGGCGGTTATGAATTTGCTTTTTACAAGACCGGTGTTGTGAAGCAGCTCCCAGGTACCCACTGCCGCGAGCAGTGCAAAGGCTACATCAAATATAAAATATCCCGGAAAAGCCTTACCGAGAGCACCTACTCCGAATATCACAACGGCGATTATTAAGGCCGTTTTGATTCTTGTTTTCATTTAAACTCCCCCGAATCTGCGATTTCTGTGATTGTAATCGTCTATAGCCCTTTCCAAATGCTTCGGCTTGAAATCCGGCCAAAGAACATCCGAAAACCAATATTCCGAATATGCAGCCTGCCAAATCAGGAAATTTGAAAGCCTGTATTCCCCGCTCGGACGGATAATTATATCGGGATCCGGCATACCCGCAGTATAAAGTCTGTCCGAAAGCAGCTGCTCGGTGACCGAATCGGGCTCAAGAGAGCCGTCGGCCGCCTCGGCACAAAGAGCCTTGACTGCGTGAACGATTTCATCCCGTCCCCCGTAATTGAGAGCAATATTGAGCTTTAAGCCAGTTGCATCCTCCGAGCCCTCCTCGGCCTCTCTTATAAGCGAGATTATATCCTCGTCAAGCACAGAAAGCTCTCCGATAAATTTCACCCTTATATTCTCATGCTTGAAATTTTTGCTGTCGCGGAGATATTCACGAAGAATATTCATAATACCGTCGACCTCTTCCTTTGGGCGCTTCCAATTTTCGGTGGAAAAGGCATATACGGTAAGATATTCAAGGCCGATCTTGTTGCAGTAGCGCGCAATTGCCTTGAAATTGCTTGAGCCGGCGACATGGCCTGCCGAGCGCGGAAGTGAGCGCTTTTTCGCCCAGCGACCGTTTCCGTCCATTATTACGGCAATGTGCCGCGGCAGCTTGCGTTCAGCGACGGACTGCCGTTTTCCGATACCAAATAGCATAATATGCCGACTCTCCTCTAAAAAATACCCATCAGAAGAGCTCTGATGGGTCATTTTGTCAAACTTCCATTATCTCGTTTTCTTTTGCTGCGGTAAGCTCGTCTATTTCCTTACAGTATTTATCGGTAAGTGCCTGTATTTTCTTTTCGCCGTTTGCGACATCATCCTCGGTGGCGGAGCCCTCCTTCTTGAGAGCCTTGATCTTTTCAATGGCATCTCTTCTGACGGCTCTGACGGCCACCTTTCCGTCCTCGCTCATCTTGCGGATTTCCTTTGCGAGCTCCCTGCGTCTTTCCTCTGTCAGCGGAGGAAAGTTAAGACGGATAACTCTGCCGTCGTTGCTCGGATTTATGCCGATATCCGAAATGGCAATGGCCTTATCAATACTTTTTACGGTAGAAGCATCCCAAGGCTGAATAAGCAGTGTTCTCGCCTCAACAACCGAAACAGCCGCCATCTGATTGATGGGAGTCGGGACTCCGTAGTAATCCACTACAATCTTATCAAGGATTCCAGGGTTGGCGCGGCCTGCACGGATCGACGAAAAATCGCGCTCGGTCGAAGCAACCGACTTGTTCATTTTTTCTTCGGCGGTATTGATTATCTGCTGCATATATATTTCCTCCAAAATTCAGATAGGATTATTTTACTGCTTTACTGTCGTGCCGATGGTCTCACCCTTGACGGCCTTGACAATGTTGTCTGTATCGTTCATATTGAAAACAAGGATCGGGATGTTGTTGTCCATACAGAGGGATGCCGCGGTGCTGTCCATAACATGAAGTCCCTTATTAAGGACATCGATAAACTTCAGGGTGTCGTATTTAACAGCCTCGGGATTGGTCTTGGGGTCGCTGTCATAAACACCGTCGACATTTGTCGCCTTAAGTATTATATCCGCATTGATCTCAGCGGCTCTGAGTGCTGCGGCGGTATCGGTTGAGAAAAAGGGATTTCCCGAGCCGCAGCCGAAGACAACAACTCTGCCCTTTTCAAGATGATGCACCGCCTTGTTGCGGATATAGGGCTCTGCAACCTCATGCATGGCAATTGCGGTCATTACGCGCGAATCGATTCCCGCCTTTTCAAGACCGTCACCGAGAGCAAGAGCATTTATGGTGGTTGCAAGCATTCCCATGTGATCCGCTCTTGTG
>CAZDEI010000062.1:0-5854 GCA_964504325.1 uncultured Eubacteriales bacterium
TGTTTTGAGGTTACACCGCATTTTCTAAAATACTTCCTTATTCACCCAGAGCATAGCCCAAGGGGCATATTTTTGAAGATGTTTTGTCCGATTACTTTTCCGCATTACTTGATATTATATCGAAAAAGGTGTTATAATGAAAATATTGACTCTTGCATGCAAAGAGCTGTCGGCCTCGGGCCGCCTTGGCAACCGAATTCATTTATATAACAAAAATGACATAAAGAGGCGCTTTTATGATCAATGATTTTTTGGACTATACCTCAGGAAGCCTTGCGCATATAATAGCCGACAATATCGCACTCGATATGAACGGCAACACACTGATGAAGCTCAGCGACACAATGGCGATTGATATTAATACGGGAGAGACCCATTTGATTTCGGGCTGGCCGAGCGAAGAGGACGATTGACCGAGAGGAGCAAAATAATGCAAAACGATAAAATCTGCAACGCGGTTGCATGGAATCCGTGGCACGGCTGCAAAAGGGTGAGCCCGGGCTGTAAGAACTGCTTCGTTTACAAAATGGACAGACGCTACGGCAGAGATACCACGGTTATAGCGAAGGGCAAGACCACCTATGAGCTGAAGGATAAGGACTGTCCCCACGGCTCACTTGTAAAGCTTTGCTTTTCCTCGGATTTTTTCATTGAGGAGGCCGACGAATGGCGCGCGGGCTGCTGGGATTTTATTCGCCGCCGCAGTGACTGCATTTTTGTAACAACCACAAAGCGCCCCGAGCGAATTAAGGAATGTCTCCCGTCCGATTGGGGCGAGGGCTGGGATAATTTTCACCTGAGCATTTCGATAGAAAATCAGGAAATGGCAGACAGACGCCTTCCCTTCTTTTTATCGGCTCCCCTTGCTCACCGTGAGGTCTTCTGCTCGCCGCTTATCGCTCCCATAAGCCTAGGGAAATATCTCGACACCGGCCTTATAAAATGCGTAAATGTCGGCGGCGAAATGTCACCCAAGGGTGAGGTTCGTCCCATTATGTGGGAATGGGTAAGAGATCTGTATTTAGAGGCGCGTGAGAGAGACATTGAATTTTACTTTCACCAATGCGGCTCGATGTTCATGCGCGACGGCGTAAATATAGGCAAGTGGAAGCTTAACGAGCAAATAGCCCGTGCCGAGGAAATTCAGCATGAACTGGAAGCAATGTACGGTATGAGCTTGGCAAAATAGCGGCTTAAGCAGAAATTCACGAAACGGATTATTGATTTATCAAGGACTATGCTGCTGCCGTCTGCGGCGGAGGTATTGCTGAAATCTCTGCGGCGCCGAGGACAGATATTCCGAAAGCCGATTGGACATCATCTGCACCCAAACGGAGTCCGACAAGCGATACGCCGTGCGGTAAAGCACTCGGCCTTTTGCCGTTATTGCCGAGCAAGGCTGTGAATCCACCTATATAAGCAAGCCCTCGACAGCCGTGCTGCCGGGGGATTTTTGTATAGCAATTTGAATTATACTCTTTAAGAGCTTTGTTAATCCGTTTTTTCTGATCATCGATATGCCTCACATTAAGGCTGGGGGAAAAATTCCCAAGCAACTGCGGCTTTTTTGATTACAATTAAATGCAAAAAGAGTTGAAATATGTCGATTGATGTGTTATTATATTGACATCGTTTTCAAATGAAGCTTGCAGAAGACAGAGGTCGACTGTGAGCGGATGGAACTTTGGAGAATTCCGTTCAAGCGGATGCCGAAGGGGCAAGACACAGCTGCTGTGTTAATCTCTCAGGCAAAAGGACAAAGCTGACGATTGAATTTAATTGCATTTAACTTTTAAATTATCTTGTCTATGCTTTGTCCGAATCGTAAGATTCGGATTTTTTATTTTCTTTTTTAATTAAGGGGGAGCTTCAATGGATCGGGTCATCAGCTTTTTAGAGCCGATAGTGGTGAATATCAACACCTACTTATCAAACTACATTCTTATCATTCTGCTTGTCGGCACAGGCCTTTTTTATTCCTTCAAAACGCGCTTTGTTCAGGTGCGCTGCTTCGGCGAGGGAATGAGGAGTGTCTTCGGCGGAATAAAGCTTTTCGGCGGAAAAAGCCGAGGCGGACTTTCTTCCTTTCAGGCGCTCGCAACTGCTGTTGCGGCACAGGTGGGAACCGGTAATATCGTAGGAGCCTCGAGCGCTATACTTGTCGGCGGACCCGGTGCCATTTTCTGGATGTGGGTTATTGCCTTCTTCGGAATGGCAACAATTTATGCTGAGGCCGTCCTTGCACAGGAGACACGAGTAACCGATGAAAACGGCGAAATCCACGGAGGACCCGTTTACTACATCAAGAAGGCCTACAAGGGTGCCTTCGGTAAATTTTTAGCCGGCTTTTTTGCAGTCGCGATCATTCTGGCCCTTGGCTTTATAGGTGCTATGGTTCAGTCAAACTCCATTGCACAGACAACCGGCTCGGCGTTCGGAATAGAGCCGTGGATCATCGGTCTTGTTCTGACGGTGATTTGCGCGATAATCTTTTTGGGCGGTATTCAGAGAATTGCGGCTGTTGCCGAAAAAATCGTTCCGATCATGGCTGTCCTTTACATTGCTCTGGGACTCGCTGTTTTGGCGCACAACTTTAAGCTTATTCCCGAGACCTTTGCTCTTATATTCAAATACGCCTTTAAGCCGAATGCACTCTTGGGCGGCGGCTTCGGTGCGGCAATAATGGCTGCTGTAAGTCAGGGCGCAAAGCGCGGACTTTTCTCAAACGAGGCAGGCATGGGCTCGACTCCCCACGCGCATGCACAGGCGAATGTTAAAAAGCCGCACGAGCAGGGCGTTGTTGCCATGATAGGCGTTTTCATAGACACCTTTGTTGTTCTTACCATGACGGCGCTTGTCGTAATATCCACGCTTTATGCAGGCGACGGCCCGCTTTCAAGCGCAGCCTATTCGGGCGGCTCACTTATAGAGGACTTCAAGATTGCCGGTGTCGAGGCCTCGGGCGCCAATCTGATGCAGCTTGCCGTCGGTGAGCACTTCGGCATGAAGGCAGGTGGAATCATGGTTGCACTTTGCCTTATGTTCTTTGCGTTTACAACAATTATAAGCTGGAATTTCTTTGCCAAAATAAATATTCAGTATCTTTTCAAAAGCAACAGGCTCGCAGGCCTTGTATTTTCGGTATTGGCGATATGCTTTATTTTTCTCGGTGCCTGCATAAATAAGGTAAACCTTGTTTGGGAGCTTGCGGACATGTTTAACAATCTTATGGTGATTCCGAACGTAATGGGCATTATTCCTCTTGCGACGATTGTCAGCTCGGCCGCTCTCGGCTCAGGCAAAGGGAGCAGGCATAAAAAGTAATTTTGCTCAGGCTGAAACAGTGCGCCGTCTTCGGGTGGCAAGCGGACTCATACCGAGGGATGCTTCAATCTCGTCAGGCGTCAAGCGTTTTGCCCTGAGCCCTCAAGGCTCGCTTAAGAAGAGCAAGGGCCGTCACAAGCAGAGCCGTCATAATAAGAAGATAATACGGCAGCAGGGCAGGCGTAAGCTCCTGTGAAACAAAGCCGAATATAAGCGGAGACAGCGCCATGCTGACATAGGAGGCTGCCATTATAAGGCCGATCACCGACTGAGAGGCTTCGCGACCGAAGCAATGGGGAACTATTCTTATCACATTCGGGAAAACGGGTCCGATTGCGAAGCCCATAAGAAAAAGCAGAATCAGGGCAGCAACGGTATTAAGCGGTAGCGCAAGCAAAATAATTGCAACGGTTAAAAGTGCTGTAGCAAGAGAAATTATGCGAATTCCCGACAGCCTGACCGAAATTATTCCCGAGACAAGCCGTCCCACGGCGAGTCCGGCATAGTAGCATATTGCCGCCGTGGCGGCATCCGCCGCCGAAAGTCCCCGTGCGGAAACAAGATATGTGCTGCACCAGGAGTTGCACGCCGACTCGACAGCGCAATCCGCCATAAGCAACAGCGCCGCCGTCTTGACTCCCTTTATCGAGGCCGTCTGCCTTACGGACAGTGCGGCAGTGCTTTCCTCCTCGACAGCCTCGGCTCCGTTTCTTTTCCAAAGCGGAAGTGAGGCGAAGGCAAGCACCGTAAGAAAAAGCTGCAGTACAAAGACCGAGCGGTAGCCGCCTCGCCAGCCGCCGCCTCCGTTCATCACACTGCCGAGTATATACGGCGTTATCGACACGCCGATTCCGTAAAAGCAGTGCAGCATATTCATATGCATGGCGCTGTAGTGAAGCGAAACATAATTATTGAGTCCGCTGTCGATAGCACCTGCTCCGAGGCCGAGCGGAATCGAAAGCAGAGCCATTATCCATATATTGCCCGAAACAGAAAAGCCGAGTATTGCGACGGCAGTCATGGCCGTGCTCACCACGGTAACAAGCGGAGTTCCGAAGCGCCTGATCACCCTCGCGGAAAACAGGCTTGAGACTACAGTGCAGCCAGTGACGGTCAAAAAGACAATATTGGCCGAGGCGGTCGGAAGTCCGAATTCGGCATTGATAGCAGGCCAGGCGGTTCCGAAAAGAGAATCCGGAACACCGAGACCTATAAAATCGAAAAAGATAACTATAATCAAAAGGGTAGCCATATTTACATCTCCGAGCTCGCCGAGCTTGTCGGCAAATAACAATCCAACAGGACAATGCTATCACAGTTTTCGACAAAGAGCAAGAAAAAAATGCCTGTCCCGTTAAATAAAATCAGGACAGGCACAGAAGACTTAAATTTTCAAAAGCAGGGCAACAAGCGGCATCGTCACAACCGAGCAAAGCGTGCTTACGGCGACAAGCTTTCCAGAATAGGCGGCCTCTCCGCCGTAGAGCTCGGCGAACATGGTTGTAAAGGCCGCGGCAGGGGTTGAGCACAGTATCAGCAGCACGGCGGTTATATCAGCACCGATAATGCCTGCTGCCTGAAGCGCTCGCATCAGTCCCCACATCAGCACGGGAAAGGCAAGGTGTCTGACTGCAAGAAAGCGGTAGAGATATTTGTCCTTAAAGCAGGTCGAGAGGCTTATATCCGCAAGCCTCGCACCGACAACCGCCATCGAAAGGGGTGCGACCGTTCCCTTCAGCACTGAAAGTGCATCATAGACAAGCGTCACCGCGGCGGCAGCGGCACCCTCACCTCCGACGGTGCGCTCAACCAAGCCTCCCACACCCGTAAGATACAGCACAAGTCCAACAAGTATCGGAATTACGGCAGGATTCAGCAGCATTTTTTTGGGAGATATGTAGCTTTTGTCGTCGGTGTAAATCATCCGTCCGACCGAGAAGGCAAACACATTGAACCATACGACATATATGCTCGCATATATGACATACCGCTCTCCAAACACCTGGCTGATAACGGGAATACCCATAAAGCCGGCATTTGAAAACACAGAGGCGAAGCGAAGCACGCGCCTGAGCCCGTCGGGAGCCGACACATACAAGCCTCTTGCCGCCGCATAAAAAATCAAATGAGCGACAAAGGCAAGCAGGCACACGGCGAGCATTCCCTTGAGCACCGACATGTCGAGCTCGGTTAAAAAGCCGTGAATAAACATTGCTCCCTGCGCGATGTTAATAACATAAGCGGAGAGAGAGCCGCAAAAGCCCTCCCCCGCGATGCCGAGACTTTTAAGCGCGAAGCCCGCAAGCATATAAAGAAAAAGTGTCAAAACCGAAATAAGCAGGAGTGAAATATCTATCATTTATTCTCCTCAGTTTCCGCACTCAATGCTGATTTCGTTGAAAATCCCGAGCAGATCCGAACCGGCGGTAGCTTTCTTTTCCTCGCCGCTGCGATCGAGCACCGCCTTGCCGCCGTGCAGCATTATTATGCGGTCTCCGTATTCGGCGGCATATATTAAATTATGTGTTAC
>CAZDEI010000063.1:0-5691 GCA_964504325.1 uncultured Eubacteriales bacterium
CGGCGAGTCACCAGATTGGCTTAAAAAGTGTGTAACCGCCGCAGGCATGAGGCCCATAAACAATATAGTAGATATAACGAATTTCGTCATGCTTGAGACCGGTCAGCCCATGCATGCCTTTGACCTCAGAGATATCAGGGGAGGAAGGCTTACCGTCCGCCGCGTAGCCGAGGGCGAGGCAATAACAACCCTTGACGGAAAGGAGCACAGCCTGACCTCCGAAATGCTTGTCATTGCCGACGAGGGCGGCCCCTCCTGCCTTGCGGGTGTTATGGGCGGCCTCGACAGTGAAATCAAGGAGGATACCGCGGATATCTTCTTTGAGTGTGCGAAGTTCAAGCGACAATGTCAGAAGAACCGCACGAGCTCTCGGAATGAGAACCGAATCAAGCGCAAGATTTGAACGCGGAGTCGATATAATCAATGTCGAGCACGCAATGAACAGGGCACTTTCGCTTGTCTGCGAGCTCGACTGCGGAGATGTGGTTGACGGAGTAATCGATATAAATGCGGGACTTCCCGAGCCGAGAATTCTTAAGGTCGCAGCAGCGGATATAAATGCGCTCCTCGGTGTCGAGGTGCCGCTTGAGAAAACCGTTTCAATCCTCAACAGCCTCGGTCTCAAAACAACCGAGGAAAACGGAAGCCTCACGGTCAGCGTTCCCTCCATCAGAGACGATGTTGAGGGAAGGGCCGATCTTGCCGAGGAGGTTATGAGAATTTACGGCTACGATCATATCGTGGGTACCGCAATGAAATCCTCTGTCAGAAGAGGCAAAAAGCTTCCCGAGCGCATAGCTGCCGACAGGATAAAGGAGCTGCTCGTCGGAAAGGGCCTTTACGAGGCCGTGACCTATTCCTTTATCGGAAGCAGGGCTCTCGATACCCTGAGAATTCCCGAGGATGACGAGAGAAGAAGGGCGGTTAAGCTTTTGAATCCGCTCGGTGACGAGTATTCGGTTATGCGGACGGGGCTTGTTACGAGCATGCTTACCGTGCTTGCCGGAAATCGCAGCAAAAAGATACCCTCCGCCGCACTCTTCGAGGTCAGCAAGGTGTTTGTGCCCAAGCAGCTTCCCGTGACCGAGCAGCCGAAGGAAATACCCGAAATGGTAATCGGAATGTACGGCTCGGAATACGACTTCTTTACTCTTAAGGGTCTTGTCGAGGATGTGCTCGCACTCTTTACCGACGGTGTCGAATATGTAAGAGTAAACGAGACATATTATCATCCCGGCAGAAGCGCCTGTGCGATAAAGGGCGGCGAGACGCTTGCCGTCTTCGGTGAAATACATCCCAACGCAGCTGAGAGCTACGGCTTTGACGAGAGAGTCTATGTTGCGGAGATTAAGCTTGACAGGCTGTACGCCATGAGCGCCGTTAAGACGGTGTTTAAGCCGTTGCCCAAGTTCCCTGCCGTTCAGCGTGACTTTGCTCTTATATGCGACAAGAGTCTGCCTGTGGCAGTGCTTGAGGCGGCAATAAGACAGGGAGCGGGTAAGCTTTGCGAAAGCATCGAGCTTTTCGATGTCTATACGGGTGAGCAGATAGAGCAGGGCAAAAAGAGCGTTGCCTACAGGGTTACTCTCCGCTCGGCGGAGGCCACTCTGACCGATGAGGATTCGGCTCGCGTCACAAAGAAGATTATAAACAGACTTGAAAATACAGGCGCCGTTCTTCGCGGATAATTTCAAATAGCTATTGATATTTTTGCGGCGACTGTAGTATAATAGCCTTATCACAGACAAACGGAGGTGTTGCGGAAATGAGCACGGAAAAAACCATGCAGTTTTCCTTGGGCGACGACAGAGAGCAGGAGATAAGATATATTGTTCTCACGGTTTACAACGCACTTAAGGAAAAGGGCTATAATCCCATAAATCAGCTTGTGGGCTACATCCTTTCGGAGGATCCGACCTATATAACCACTCACAACAATGCAAGAAATCTTATAAGGCGTGTCGACCGCGACACCCTTTTACAGACGCTTGTAAGGTACTATCTCAGTAACTGATTTTATGAAGCGCCCTATGCCTGCCGCATAGGGCGCAGGCTTTATCTTGAGGACTAAAAAAGCACAGGGAGGCTTATTATGAGCGGTAAGCTTGAATATTTGTGTGAGGAATGTGAGAATTACTCGGAGGATGAGGAAACGGGCGAGTGCTGCTGCATTATGCTCGACACTCTTGATCAGGATGAGTATGCCGATATTAGCCGAGGCGGCAGGCGCTGCCCCATGTTCCGCTTCAAGGATGAATACAGGCTTGTTCGCAAGCAAAACTGACAAGGAGCTCCGTCTGCCGAGAAAGCAAGGCAGGCGGAGCTCCTTTTTTTACTCCGAAAACGAAAATTATTCGTTCGGCGAGGGCTTGCTTTTTTTCGCCGTAAATGGTAAATAAGTTATATAAACCTACGGGAGTGAAGAACAGATGGATATACTGAAATTTGATCCGAAAAGGCGCAGCGGAGAATTTAAGCTTCTCAATGCTACCAACGGAGGCCCTTGGCATAAAAGACACTCAAACGATCAGATGCGCTCTAATTTCGAAGCCTATAAGGCGGCAAGAATACCCTATTCGCGTAATCACGACTCAAATCTCTGCAGCTCGGTCTACGGCGGACCCTATGCTCATGATATAAGCTCCATATTCCCGAACTTCGATGCGGATCCCGAGCTCCCCGAGTCCTACGATTTCGCCTGCACCGACGAGTCGATACTCACCACCCTCGAGGCGGGAACCGAGACCTTTTTCAGACTCGGTCAGACCATCGAGCATCAGATCAAAAAGCACAACACCCTTCCTCCGAAGGATTTCAAAAAGTGGGCGGTCATTTGCGAGCATATAATCCGTCACTACAACCACGGCTGGGCAAACGGATATAGGCTCAATATCAAATATTGGGAAATATGGAATGAGCCCGATCTCGACGCCGACGATTCAACCAACAAGAGAACCTGGGGCGGCACGAGGGCTCAGTTTTTTGACTTTTACGAGATCGCGGCAAAGCACCTGAAGAGCTGCTTCACCGAGGAAAAAATCGGTGGACCCGCCCTTGCCGGAAACGAGGAGTATGCCGCGGACTTTCTTGCGGAAATGCATAAGCGCGGTGTCGAGCTTGATTTCTTCTCATGGCACATTTACTGCACCGAGCCCGGCGAGCTTGCCGCCAAGGCCGAAAGAATGGCGGTGCTGCTTGAAAGGAACGGCTATGCGGGCGTTGAGTCGATATGCAACGAATGGAATTATATCAGAGGCTGGTTTGAGGATTATGTTTATTCACTGAAGGCTATTCACGGCATAAAGGGAGCAGCCTTCACCATGGCCTGCATCTCGGTATCACAGCGTGCACCCGTGGATATGCTCATGTATTACGATACCCGTCTGTCGCCCTTCTGCGGAGCCTTTGATTTTTACACCTACGAGACCCTCAAGGGCTATTATCCGCTCTACTGGTACGGAATGCTCTATGATATGGAATACGAGACCGAGTGTCTCACCTCGGCTGAAAATCTCTATTCGCTCTGCGGTGTGGATAAGAACGGCAAGACACTTACGATCGTTACCTACTATTCCGAAAACGATGAAGCCGAGGATAAGACGGTCAAGCTTGAGTTCCCGAGCAGCGGCAATTATGAGGTATATATGCTCGATAAGGAGCATGACGGCGAGCTGATCGCAGTTACAGATGAGCTTACCTTTACCGTTTCGGTGGATACCTGCATACTCATTAAGGAAATATAATAATTAAATTAATTACATGCTTTAAGGCTGTATCCGAATTCAGGCTTGTGAATTCAGGGTGCGGCCTTATTTAGTGCTGTTTTCACAAATACATTGTTGAATTTTATGTTGGCTTCGTATATAATTATAGAGGACATAAATACACATGAGAGGATCGTTTTATGGGAATCGGCAAATTTGACAACAGATATAAGATGATAAGCTTTTGGAGCTGGAATATGGATATGAACGAGGAGGAGGTGCGCCGTCAGATACGCGGCTTTAAGGAGCAGGGCTTCGGCGGCTTTTTCGTTCATTCCCGAGCGGGACTTACCATAAAATATATGGAGGAGACCTGGTTTGAGGTCTGCAGAGTCGCAATAGAGGAGGCCGAAAGACTCGGCCTTGATGTTTGGATCTACGATGAGGACGGTTGGCCGAGCGGCTTTGCAGGCGGCAAGGTGCCTGCACTCGGAGCCGATTACTGCTCCAAAAGAGTTTGCTTTTCGAAGGGCAGACCTGCGGACGGGGATATAGGTCTGCTTTCTGCCTACACTCTCGACGGTGACGGCTATAGCAGAATACCGCTTGAGGAGGCGGGGGAGACCGACCTTTACTGCTATTATACTGTAAACCGCCACTATGTCGATCTGCTTTACAGAGATGTAACGGCGAAATTCATCGAATTCACCCATGAGGAATATTACAGCCGCTTCTCCGAATATTTCGGTGGTGTTATCAAGGGTGCTTTTACCGACGAGCCGCAGATCCCCACCGACGGCCCCTCCTGGAGTGTTGAAATGCCTGCCTATTATGCCGAAAAATACGGAAAGGATATTCTTGACGATTTTTGGCTTCTTAAATATCGCGGTAAGGGCTACAGGGAATACAGATACAGATTTTACAAAATGCAGTCGGAGCTGCTTAACAGAAATTTCTCCGAGCAGCTCGACACCTGGTGCAATGCTCACGGAATAGCCTTTACGGGACATTTCGGAAACGAGGACGGTCTCGCATGTCAGTCGACCACCTCCTGCGGAGTGCTCAGCAATTACAGCTACATGGGAATTCCCGGAATAGATCATCTCGGCAGGCGCTTGACCTCGCCCGTGCTGAGCAGACAGCTTTCCTCCGGAGCACATCAGAACGGTAAAAAATACATGCTCTCCGAAAGCTACGGCTGCTCGGGCTGGGATGTCAGTTTCCCCGATCTCATCGGAATTACGGGCTGGCAGGCGGTTCACGGAATAAATACGATTTGCGCCCATCTTTCCGCCTTCAGCATTCTCGGCAGAAGAAAGAGAGATTATCCCGCCTTTTTCTCCTATCAGGAGCCCTGGTATGACGAGCTGCATACCCTTATCGGCTATAATGAGAGGCTGCTTGGCGCGATAACCGAAAGCGAGCGTATGACCGAGGTTGCGGTGCTTTCCGCAATAGAAAGCCTTTACTGTGAAAACGAGTGCGGCGGACACAGCTTCGAAAACAGGCGCATATCCGGAGAATTCCGCCGACTTGTCGAAGGCCTTGAGGATATACATGTCGATTTCGATATAACCGACGAGACCGTGCTTGAAAAAATGAAGGCCTCGGGCGGCAGACTCGGCAACGAATTCGTTTCCTATTCTCTTGTGATAGTGCCCGACATGTCGTCGCTTTCCGCCTCTGCTGCCGAAAAGCTGCTTGAGTTTTCAAGGAGCGGCGGAAAAATCATATTCATTAACCGCAGACCCGAGCAGATTGAGGGAGCACCGAGCGCACTTGCCGAGGCTCTTTCCGCAATAACGGCAGATGATCTTGCCAATAACAGAAACATACTGCAAAAGTATTTCAAAACAAATCCCATACAGGATAACATCAGGATACTCGACGAGCGTCTTTGCGACGATGCTTCGGGACTGACGGTGCATTACGGAAAAACCGAATACGGCTATGTCTGCTATGTGTTTAATCACGAGATGGGTCATAC
>CAZDEI010000064.1:0-5682 GCA_964504325.1 uncultured Eubacteriales bacterium
GTCCGGAGACCGTCGAGACCTCGGCTCAGCTCAGCTACCTGGGCGCCACCGAGCTTAAGCTCAAGGGCGGAATCGTGGCGAAAAACGCCGCCGCAACCGTTAAGACTTGGAGCGTTAAGGGCATAGGAGCAGAGGCCGTCGTAACCGACAACACCGTTATCGATGCGCTTGTCGGCGACACCGTAAGGCTTACCTCCTCAAGCTCGGAGCTCAAGAATATCTGCTACGGCACCTCGCTCAGAATGAGAGGCAGCTTTGTCGTAGAAGCCTCCACAGGCAGCTCCTATTCGGTCGGAATGACTGTAGGAACCGCCAAGAAGGACGGCAGCACCGTGGTTCTGAGTGCGGTTGCGCTGCCTAAGCAGAATAAAATTCTCTTTAAGTACGGCGACACCGTTTTCATTGATACATATCTCGAAATGGATAAGCTGAATATCGGTGAAAACGAATTCGACGACCGTGACAACCCCTCCGCGCCGACCGCCTCGGCTCCCGGTGTGCTTGTGCTCGAGGTAAGCCTCGGCAGCACGGGTGAGCTTGAGCTTTCGGCGAAATACGGCGGAAGCACCGCTACCGCCACCTCGAAGCTCGCAGATTCGGATTTCACCGAAATACAGCTTTCGGGCGCCTTCACGGCCTCGGCTGCCACCGTTGCCGTAAGTGACCTGCTTATCGGAGGAGTAGGTGTATACAACACGGTTACGGTTGACCCCGCTGTCAGAGACAGCCTTCGCGTTACCGCCTTCAATTCCGCTGCCGGCAGTGCCGCGGTGACGGTAAATCCCTCCGAGGGAAGCGCTCTTGTCGCCGGCTCTCTGCGCTACTACACGGCAGACGGGCTCCCCCACAACATCATTCAGCGCTACAACGACAGCAGCTCGGAAAGCTTCGCGGTCTATCATGACGGTCAGCCCGTCACCGTTACCGCCGAATTCAACGACACTGCAGTCACCTCGGTTTCTCAGGCAACGGTCGGAGCCAACCTGCACACAACCTCTGGCACGGTCGACGGTGTTCGCTTCCTGTCGAGGATCTATCTGCCGCACGCGGATACGAATCCGCAAACCGGAGCTATCACGGTCAACTACAACGGCAGCCCCTACACGGTTGTGGATTACGGTGCCCTGACGGTTCCGAGCTACCTGATCACCGAAAAGGGTCTTGAGCTCAAGCTTGAAAACTGCAGCGCACTCACGGCGAAAAAGATTTCCGCCAAAAACGGTACCCTTTATTATAACTGTGACGAGTATATTGACTTCACTGTTATAATAATGATAAGGGAGACAAATCTTACCGGAAGCGAGCGTGATGAGTATTACAATAAATACTACGACCGCGAGTATACGCTTCGCTCCTATCTCACACTGAGACCGGCCGGCGCCGCCGACGGCTCGGGTGATATTACAGTCTACGGTAAGCAGTTTGTCGATACCATGAGAAGATCCATTGAGCTCTCGAAAAATTAAGGCAGGTGTAAAGCAATGAAAAAAGAATATTCCGTTCCTACGGTTGATATTTCCTCACTAAAGCTCAGCGTGCGTATTGCCGCTGGTGAGGATGACGATATAAACTACGGCGAAAATTATATCAGCGACAACTGGTGATTAACCACCCTGCCTTTATTTGAAATTACAGCACGGGGCTCCCTCAGACCGTAAGGTCAGAGGGAGCCCTTGATTTATATCACACCGAAAAGCAAATTCACCGCCCCACACAGCAAAATGCCGACCGCAGTCGGAAGCAGGGCCGCAAGCAGCATATGCTTTATGCTTCCCGTTTCCCTTTTCACCGTCAGCAGCGAGGTGGAGCAGGGCCAGTGGAACAGCGAAAAAAGCATAACGCACACCGCCGTAAGCCGTGTCCAACCGTTGGCGGACAGCAGCTCAGTGATTCCCTCGGCTCCGAGCCCCGCTTCGATTGCTCCCGAGGAGGAATAGATCATTACGGCTATCGGCAATACTATTTCGTTGGCAGGCAAGCCGAGAAGAAAGGCAAGGAGGATGACTCCGTCAAGCCCTATCGCTCTTCCGAGCGGTTCAAGCAGTCCTGCAGCCGAGGTGAGCAAATTGCCGTCGGCAGTATCAATATTTGCGGCAAGCCAAATCAGTGCTCCCGCAGGCGCAGCAACCGCCGCTGCTCTGCCGAGAACGAATATCGTTCTGTCAAGAAAGGAGCGAAGGAGTATTTTGCCGAGCTGAGGACGGCGATAGGAGGGCATTTCAAGCACAAGCGGACTCGGCTTGCCACGCAGCACAAGCGAAAGTAACCGTGTGAGAGCAAGTGTCATTACGACCGAAAGAAGAATCGCGGCAGTCAGCACGGCCGCGGTGACAAAGGAGCCTCCGAATGCGGAAGGTCCGCCTGCAAGCATTGCGGAAAGCGTTATAAGCATCGGAAAGCGCCCGTTGCAGGGAACCAGGGAATTTGTAAGTATCCCGAGCAGTCTTTCACGCGGCGAATCGATGATTCTGCAGCCTGTTATTCCAGCTGCATTACAGCCGAGGCCCATACACATTGTGAGCGCCTGCTTACCGCAGGCTCTGCAGGAGGCAAAGGGACGGTCGAGATTATAGGCAATACGGGGCAGAACTCCGACATCCTCAAGCAGAGTAAAAAGCGGAAAGAATACTGCCATAGGCGGCAGCATGACCGAAACGACCCACGCAAGGGTGCGATAGGCTCCGTATACAAGCAGGCCAACGGTAAAATCAGAGGCTCCGAGGGCATAAAGCAGCTCGGAAAGCGGCTTCTCCGCTCCGAGCAGAAGGCGAGACAGCAGCTCGGAGGGATAATTTGCACCGACTGCAGTAAGCCACAAAAGCAAGAGCAGCATGGCAAGCATTATGGGAAAGGCGGTGCTGCGGCCGGTGAGCAGACCGTCCGCTTTTTTGTCAGTCCTTGAATAAGCGCAGCCGCCCTCAATGATACCGCGACAAAGCTCCTCTGCTGTGACAACAGCGGTAAAGGCCATTGTATCTGCGATTTTTTGCTCGGTAAGGCCCTCGCTCTCCGCCTTAAGCCTTACCCCCTTCAGAGTCTCCTTGAATTCGGGAGCATTCAAATACGCATCATACCGATTAGGGCGTCTCGCCGTTATTCCGCGCAGCGCAAGCAGAGCCGTCCTCCTTGCGGTCATGCTGTCGGCACCGAGCGACCTCGCGCTCTCCGACAGGGCAGCTATGAGCTCTTCAAGCTGCTCGGGATATTTAAGAGTAAAGCCGTCGGAGCCGTCGCGCTCGCAGACCGAGGCAAGAGCCTGTGAAAAGCGCCTTATATCCTTCGGCTCCCTCGCCGATATACCTACGACCGAAAGCCCGAGTCTCTCCTCCAAAAGCCTCAGCCTCGGGAAAATCCCCTTTTTCTCGGCCTCATCAAGCAAATTTACGCAAACAAGGGTCTTATCCGACATTTCGGCAACCTGCAGTGCGAGCACAAGATTCTTTTCAAGACAGGAAGCATCGCACACAGTCACGGCGGCCGTATAGTCATCAAAGCATATACCTTCTGCGGCGACAGCCTCCTCCTCGGAAAGCGCCGTCAGAGAATAAGAGCCCGGAATATCCCTTAGCACACAGCCCTCGGCCTCTCCTCTGATGCAGCTTCCCACAGCCTCCGCCACGGTCTTGCCCGACCAATTGCCGGTGTGCTGCTTCAGCCCCGTGAGTGCATTGAAAAGGGTGCTTTTCCCGACATTCGGATTACCTGCAAGCACTACCGTTTTACCGCAACTGCCTTTGCCCTTCCCTGCTTTTCCGAAAGGAAGGCTTGCCTTTGAGATCAGACCCATGCTGTTCACTCCGAAAACTGTATTTTTAATTCAAATCGGTCTTACGGTTATTTTTTTCGTATCGACGGCACGCAGTGCAAGCACCGAGCCCCTTATGAAATACGCCTTTGGATCACCCAAGGGGCTGACACCAACACATTTTATCCGTGCTCCGCGAACAATTCCGAGCTCTGTCAGGCGCCTGCGGATTTTCCCTTCGGTTTCGATGCCGACCGCCTCCGCAAGCTCGCCGACCGACATTTCGTCCATACCGTGAATATTCATTTGTTATCGCCGTCCGTTCGTTTTTTCCGCCGTGATAAGCTTTTCCTTATCATAATAGACGGCTTCGGCCTCGCATGTGCTCAAAAGTCAGGCAAGAAATCAAAATCGTTAAAATAACAGTTGCAATCAATGTCGAAAAATGATATACTTTATAAGCGAAATGATTAGTGCTCATTTCGCATTTTTTATTGTAAAAATACTGTGCGGCGCAGCTTTAAACGAGGAGTATTTATGTATAAACAGGGGTTCAGCAACGACAAATATCTTGAAATGCAATCCGAGCATATTCTCGAGCGTATCAAAAAATTCGGCGGAAAGCTTTATCTCGAATTCGGCGGAAAGCTTTTCGACGACCATCATGCGGCGAGGGTTTTGCCCGGCTTTGAGCCCGACAGCAAGATTCGAATGCTCTCAAAGCTTAAGGATGATGCTGAAATAATCATCGCCATAAATGCCAACGATATCGAAAAGAACAAGGTCAGAGGTGACATCGGAATCACCTACGATCTCGATGTTCTTAGGCTTATTGACGCCTTCAGAGGCTTCGGTCTCTATGTGGGAAGCGTTGTTATAACAAGATACCAGTATCAGCCCTCTGCCGACGCCTTCCAGGCAAAGCTTGAGGGTCTCGGAATTCCCGTTTACCATCATTACCCCATCGCGGGCTACCCCTCCGATATTCCCTTTATCGTAAGCGATGAGGGCTACGGAAAGAACGATTACATTAAAACCGAGCGACCCTTGGTCGTTGTGACCGCTCCCGGCCCCGGAAGCGGCAAGATGGCAACCTGCCTCAGCCAGCTCTATCACGATCACAGATGCGGAATTAAGGCCGGCTACGCAAAATTCGAAACCTTCCCCGTATGGAACCTTCCCCTTAAGCACCCCGTAAACCTTGCCTATGAGGCCGCAACCGCCGATCTTAACGATGTTAACATGATCGACCCCTTCCATCTTGAGGCCTACGGTGAAAAGGCGGTTAATTACAACCGAGATGTTGAAATATTCCCCGTCGTCCGCGCCATGCTTGAAAAGATTCTCGGCTCCTGCCCCTATAAATCCCCCACCGATATGGGCGTTAATATGGCAGGCAACTGTATTTATGATGACGAGGCCGTCCGCCACGAGGCGAATCTTGAAATAATCAGAAGATATTATGCGGCTCTCTGCCGTGCAAAAAAGGGCGAGGATAATTCGGTCGAGATCACCAAAGCCGAGCTTCTCATGAATGAATCCGGTCTTTCCGCCGATGATCGTCCGGTTATCGCCGCGGCAAACGAAAAGGCCGTCGAAACCGCCGCTCCCGCCGTGGCGATTGAGCTCTCGGACGGAAGAATAATCACCGGCAAGACCTCCTCACTTTTGGGCTCAAGTGCCGATGCGATTTTGAATGCTCTTAAGGCCTACGGCGGTATTCCGAAGGAAATGGATCTGATTTCTCCTACGGTCATTGAGCCGGTGCAGGACCTTAAGGTGAGCTATCTCGGCAACCATAATCCGCGACTTCATACTGATGAGGTTCTCGTTGCTCTTTCAATATGCGCCGCCACAAATCCGGTTGCGGCTCTCGCGATGAAGCAGCTCAAAAAGCTGAATAACTGCGAGGCTCACTCCACGGTAATCCTCAATCA
>CAZDEI010000065.1:0-5610 GCA_964504325.1 uncultured Eubacteriales bacterium
ACAACGGAGCACTTGAGGACTTTAAAAACGAGTGCAAAGGTGTTATACTTAAGCTTGCCGATAAATGCGGGATGTAACCGTATGGGCAATTAACAAGCAATTCCGCAGATTCCAAAACAGGTCTGTGAGATTCGAAAGCAAAGGAGCGACAGTAATGTCAAACGAGGTTAAGGAACTCAAGAAAAAGCTGTTTTCAAAATCCGAAAACGGCTGCATAAAGGATGCCGCAAGCATTCCCGAGGCGGAAAAATACTGCGAGGGCTACAAGGCGTTTCTCGACAAGGCAAGAACCGAAAGGCTTTTTGTCAAAGAGGCAGTTGCACTTGCCGAGGCAAACGGCTTTGTCGAATTCGATCCCACGGTAAATTATGCTCCCGGCTCGAAAATATATTTTAACAATCACAAGAAATCCATGATACTTGCGGTTATCGGAACCGAGCCCGTCGAAAACGGTCTGAACATCGTGGCGGCACACATCGATTCTCCCCGTCTTGATCTCAAGCCCAATCCGCTTTACGAGTCGACCGAGCTTGCACTCTTCAAGACTCATTACTACGGCGGTATAAAGAAGTATCAGTGGACCTCTATTCCTCTCGCACTGCACGGCGTTGTCGTCAAGAAGGACGGCACTGTCGTAGAGGTTTCAATCGGCGATGAGCTTACGGAGCCCTGCTTCGTGATCACCGATCTTTTGCCTCACCTTGCCTCGGAGCAGAGCAAGCGCACCCTTTCCGACGGAATAAGAGGTGAGGAGCTTAATATTCTTGTGGGCAGCTATCCCTTCAAGGACGATGACGAAAGTGAGCTTGTAAAGCTTAATGTCCTCAACATTCTTTTCGAAAAATACGGAATTACCGAAAGCGATTTCCTTTCAGCCGAGCTTGAGTGCGTTCCCGCGCTTCCCTCGCGCGATATAGGCTTCGACCGCTCGCTCATCGGTGCATACGGACATGATGACCGTGTTTGCGCATATCCCTCCCTCACCGCGCTTTTCGGCGTCGAGTCGCCCAAGAGAACCGCAGTTGCCATTCTTGCCGATAAGGAGGAGATAGGCTCTGTCGGAAATACGGGCCTTGATTCCTGCTTCCTTGAGTATTTTGCTGAGGATCTTGCAAAAATGCAGGGCACGGACGGCTACAAGGTGCTCAGAAATTCAAAGTGCCTTTCCTCCGATGTCAACGCGGCCTTTGATCCCACCTTCCCCGATGTTATGGAGCCCCGCAATTCCTCCTATCTCAACCACGGCGTTGTCATAACAAAATACACCGGCGCTCGCGGTAAGAGCGGCTCCAATGATGCCTCTGCCGAGTTTATGGGAGAGGTCAGAGCAATGCTCGACAATGCAGGCATTTGCTGGCAGACGGGCGAGCTCGGAAAGGTAGATATCGGCGGCGGCGGAACCGTTGCGCTTTATATCTCCGGACTCGGAGCGGAGGTCGTCGATCTCGGCGTTCCGGTTCTTTCCATGCACGCACCCTTTGAGGTCGTAAGCAAGTACGATGTATATTCAACATATCTCGCATACAAGGCATTTCTTAAATAAGCAGCATATTTGACACGAGAGGATGAGCACAATGAAGATCGGAATAGTCGGTTACGGAAATGTCGGCAGGGGAGTAGAGCAGGCAATATGCCACAACCCCGATACCGAGCTTTTTGCCGTATATACAAGGCGTGATCCCGAGGAGATAAAAACGGTTACCGCAGGTGTCCCCGTGCTGCCTCTTTCGGCACTTAACGGCAGAGCCGGCGGGCCCGATGTGCTCATACTCTGCGGCGGAAGTGCAACCGATCTTCCCAAGATGACACCCTCTCTTGCGGCCAAGTTTTCGGTCGTTGACAGCTTTGACACTCATGCAAACATCCCCGAGCACTTCGAGGCTGTTGACAGGACTGCCAAAAAGGGAAAAAACACCGCGATAATCTCGGCGGGCTGGGACCCCGGTCTGTTTTCGCTTGCCCGAGCGTATATGCTTGCCGCAATACCGAACGGAAGTAGCTACACCTTTTGGGGTCGCGGTGTGAGTCAGGGACATTCCGACGCCATAAGAAGAATCGAGGGCGTTGAGGATGCAAGGCAGTACACGGTGCCGATAGCCGACGCTGTCAATTCGGTACGCGCAGGAGAGACTCCGAGTCTTACTGCCAGACAGAAGCATTTGAGAGAATGCTATGTTGTGGCAAGGGAGGGCGCCGACAGGGATGAGATAACCCGTAAAATCGTAACAATGCCGAATTACTTTGACGAATATGATACCACCGTGGCCTTTATATCCAAGCAGGAGATGCTCGAAAAGCACTCGGAAATGCCTCACGGAGGAAGCGTTATCAGGTCGGGCATTGCGGATTCGGCGGGCAGCCATCGCTCGGTTGCCGAGTTTTCCTTAAAGCTTGATTCGAATCCCGAATTTACGGGAGGAGTACTGCTTGCCTGTGCGAGAGCGGCCTACAGAATGAACACCCGAGGCCTGAACGGCTGCTTTACAATGCTTGACATTCCTCCGGCGGAGCTGCTTCCGATGACGAGAGAGGAAATACTTCACAAGCTGGTTTAACGGGAGGTCTCATTTAAGGCTTAAGAACTAAGAACAAAGACAAAATAAAGCCGCCGCTTATACCCTGCTCGGTATAAGCGGCGGCTTGCTTGCTTTATATTTATTTTGCCTCGGGAGCGGGAGAGGGCGCAGTGGTCTGCTGCTTGAGAGCCGCACGGGTCTTTCTGACCTCGGCGAGGTTGGCGGTGAGACCGTCATCTGCTCTGCGCATGATATCGTCGACAAAGTCCTGAGCTGCCTTGCGCATCTCCTTGCTCTTGAACTGAGCGTCACTGATTATTTCGCGGGCTCTGTTCTGCGAAAGAAGAGTGATCTGCTCCTGAGCAACAAGCTGCTTTGCGCGCTCCTCGGCTGCGCGAATTATGCTGTCGGCCTCTCGCTTTGCATTGCTGATGATATCGGCTCTGTCGGCAACGATGCCCTTTGCCTGCTTGATCTCGCCCGGCATGGTCATTCTTATGTCATCGATTATTGCACGGAGCTTTTCCGCATCCACGACGCATTTTCTGCCGGGAATCTTAAGACCGCCGTCAATAGCTTCATCGAGCTGCTCGAGTAATTCTTCCATATTCATAAATAATATCCTCCCGATTACAGGCTGCGGCTCCGCACTCGGGGCAGCACCTGTTTTTTTGTTTTATTTATTGTTGAGTCTGTCTAATACGGTCATGCGTATGGCCTCGGGCACAAAGCCGCTGATGTCTCCGCCCATTGAGCCTATCTGCTTGACAATGCTCGAGCTCAAAAACATGTTTTCGGCCCCGGCGGTAAGAAAAACCGTGTCGGTTTCCGGATTCAAGCGCTTGTTTGTGAGAGCCATTTGAAATTCATATTCGAAATCCGAAACGGCGCGCAGGCCCTTGACGATTGCCTTGGCGTTTTTCAGTCGGGCGTAATCGGCAAGCAGACCGCAGTAGCTTTCGGTTTGAACATTGGGCAGCTCCGCCGTGACGGCGCGGAGCATTTCGACCCTTTCCTCATATGAAAAAAGAGGATTCTTGGAGGCGTTTTGCATAACCACCACGATCACCTTGTCAAACATTGACGAGGCGCGGCGAATTATGTCGAGGTGGCCTACCGTGACGGGGTCAAAGCTCCCGGGGCAGATTGCGATTCTTTCATTCATCGGAGACGGACTCCTTCCTGTAAAGGAAAAGCCTTATCTTCCCGTAGCGATAGCTGCGCGCGACCGAAAGTCCGCCGATTTTCTCGGGGAGGGTCACATCCGACGGGAATTCGCAAATCACGGTACCGTTCGGCTTCAGCCTCTGCTCGGCAAGATTAAGTGCATTTTCGAAAAAGCCCCTGTAATAGGGCGGATCGACAAATATTATATCGAAGCTCTCACGGCAGGACATCAAATAAGAGGCATAATCCTGCCTTTTGACGGTTGCCGAATCGGCAAGACCGGTGGAGGCCAAATTCCGTGTGATGCACTTGACGGCCTCGGCGGACTCATCGGTGAACACTGCCCGTGACGCACCTCTGCTGAGTGCTTCTATGCCGAGCTGTCCCGAGCCGGCAAAGAGGTCAAGCACCGTGCGGCCCTCAATGTCGAACTGTATCGCACTGAAGAGGCCCTCCTTAACCCGTGCGGCGGTGGGTCTGAGCTCAAGCCCGTCAAGCGTGTGAAGCTGCTTTCCCCGCGCGCTGCCCGTTATAACTCTCATTCGACCCCTCCGTTCCGAAAAACGCACTGCCAGGTAATTTAAGCATACCCGTCTATTTCCCTTATTATCTCATTTTTACTCCCTTTTTGTCAATAGTTTTATGACAAGTTTACATAACAATATCAAAAAGCACCTCCGAGGCGGAAAATAACTTTACGGTTATTAAATAAATCGTTAATAAAATATCCACTTTTAAAATCCGAAATGTCGGTATAATTATTTCGGCGTCGGGGGAAAATCAAAGGTGCCGACCCATTTGCCGACCGAGCTCGGCGGAGGTAACAATATGAGTGAAGACCAGTCGGTGCTGTGCTGTATAACGGCACAGGAGTCCTGCCTTTCGATACTTGAAAAGGGCAAGGAGCTCGCGGATAATATCGGATGTCCCGTGAGAGCGGTGACCGTACAGCCCGTAAGGGCCGAGGCCCGTCAGCGGAGCATGGATATGATCTGTCTGAACGGGCTTGCCGCGCGGAGCGTAGTGGAAATAGATATACTTTACAGCGATTCGCCGCTGCTTGCTCTTGCCGAATATGCGGAGCAGGCACTTCCTATGCATATATTTACCGGAATGCAGTCCGAAAAAAGCTCCTTTGTGATGAAGCTTGCCGAATGCTGTCGGCTTCCCGTGAGCATGGTGTGCGGTGAAAGGGTCATAACGGTTGCCGCCGATTGAAAAAAGGAAATTAAAATGTAAAATTTGTGAAAAAAATATCGGCTTGCGATTGACTGTTGACAACAAAGAATATATAATGATATTTGGAGAAAAATCGGGGTTTTACGGGGGAGAGACCCGTAAAGCACCGGTCAAGCTTTATATTAAAGGAGAGTTTACAAATGACCAACAACAAAACGGTGCTCGCCTGGCTTGAGGAAATGAAGGAGCTCCTCAATCCCGACCATGTAATGTGGATCGACGGAAGCGAGGAGCAGCTTGATGCCCTTCGTGCCGAGGCAGTCGCCACCGGAGAAATGATAAAGCTCAACGAGGAAAAGCTTCCCGGCTGCTATCTTCACAGAACACAGCCTAACGACGTTGCCCGTGTTGAGGACCGCACCTTTATCTGCTCCAGAGCAAAGGAAAACGCCGGCCCCACCAACAACTGGTGTGATCCCGAGGAGATGTACAAGAAGCTTTACGATATTGCCCGCGGCAGCTATGCAGGCAGAACCATGTACATCATCCCCTTCTCGATGGGACCGATCGGATCTCCTCTCGCAAAGGTCGGAATAGAGATTACCGATTCCATATATGTCGTTCTCAACATGGCTATCATGACCCGCGTCGGCAGCAGAGTGCTTGAGGTGCTCGGCAATTCCAACGATTGGGTACGCGGACTTCATGCAAAGTGCGATGTTGATCCCGAAAAGAGATACATCTGCCA
>CAZDEI010000066.1:0-5610 GCA_964504325.1 uncultured Eubacteriales bacterium
GGCATGGATTACTCCACCTCCAAGGCAGGCCTGATGTACGGAATGACAAAATCCATTGCTCAGTTCGGAGCAAAATACGGAATTCGCTCAGTCTGCATTTCTCCCGGTCCCGTGCTGACCCGTGCCGACATGGCAAAAATGGGCACCCTTATGGGCAGAGCGGCAGAGCCTCAGGAAATAATCGATCTTGTGCTCTTCGTTGCCTCCGAAAAGGGTCAGTTCATAAACGGTGAAAATATTATGATAGACGGCGGCAGAAACGCAGCAGACAGGAATTGCTGATATGAGCGAGCTGCTGAAAAAGGGCTCCGCACCCTTAACAACCGTCATGCTGCAGTCCGAGACTCCCGAAAGAATACTCTCACTTGCGGAGCGCTCGGTGCCTCTCGGTGCAGAGGCCTTCGGCATTCAGCTTGAGCAGCTGCTGCCGGAGTATCGCAGCAAAGAAACCTACAAAAGGCTTTTCGGCTACCGAAGGGAGCTGCCGAAATATGTCACCAATTATCGGCCTCGACACAATTCCGAAAAAAGCGATGAGCAGCTTGCCCGCGAGCTTATCGAGCTTGCCGAGCAGGGTGCCGACATCTGTGATGTTATGGGCGACTGCTTTGACCGACAGCCCGGTGAGATGACCTACGACAGGGCCGCCGTAAAAAAGCAGGAGGAGCTCATAAAGGAGCTGCACCGCTGCGGCTCAATGGCGCTCATCTCCTCGCACATTTTCAAATTCACCCCTGCCGAGGAGGTGCTGAGGATTGCTCTTGAGCACCAAGAGCGCGGAGCGGATATTTCGAAAATAGTGGTCGGCGCCGACACGGTCGAGCAGGAGCTCGAAAATCTCAGAATCATCAATTTGCTGAAAAACAGCCTCGATATTCCCTTTTTACTGCTGTCCTCGGGCGAATGCAGGCTTTTGCGCCGCATAGGCGGAGAGCTCGGCTGCTGCATGTATCTTTGTGTATATGAGCACGACAGCCTTGCCACTCCGCAGCAGCCTCTCTTAACCGATATCACGGCAATAAGAAGCGCAATGCGGCACGCATAAGCCGTCCGTTAAAAAATTCGTCTTTTCCTTATTTCCTTGGGCGTTGCTCCCGTATGTGCCTTAAGCGCTCTTCTGAAATGGGCTGCCGAGCTGAAGCCGGTAAGAGAGCTGATTTCCTCAACCGTTTTATCGGTGGTAAGCAGATATTCGAGTCCTTTTTCACACCGAAGCTCAAGCAGATAGGCATGAGGAGTCAGACCGAGCCTTTCTCTGAACAGCAGATAGAGGTACGGCTCGCTTATAAAGCAGGCCTCGGCCGCCTCGGCAGCCCTGCACTCGGTATGCTCCGCCATATAGTCCTTGACCCTTTTCAGGATTTTGTCTTTTTTGGAAAGGGTCTGATTTTTATTCAAATACGGCATCAGTGCCGCAAGCGCACCGTAGAATTTCGAGAGTGCATTAAAGCTCGGGGTGCTGCCGTCGGTGGGAATGGCGGCAACCGCCTCGCGCGCCGAATTATCACAGTCCACACGCTGCAGGCCGAAGTCTATCCCCTCTGCCGCCTCGGTGCCGAAAAAACCGAAGGAAAGAAACTCTATATCTCCGCCCTCGTCGCCGTACCAATAGGAGTGATAGGGCAAGCTAATGGGGATAAAAAACACATCACCCTCACGAAGCTCCACCGTCTCGGTGTCGGATACTATGCGGCCCGTCCCCTTTACAAGCTGCGCGATATAATTCATCCGAGCACCGCAGCTGTTGTCGGCATGATTATGCTTTTTGAACCTAAACCTGTAAAAGCAGAATTTCTCGATCGGTCTTTTTTCGGTCATGTCGGAGCACTCCTTTTTTATAGAATTATACCCTTTTATTATATTATACTCAATTGTCACGAGCTGTCAAAGCAAATATACTTTTCTTGATGAGCTTCGGTACTGTGCGTACAAAGCCTACTGCTGATAAGAGCTTGTGCCGTACCGGCTCAAAAAACGGAGCTTTCTCCGATAGGACTCCGCTACAGCTCGTCGGAAGCAGCCACTGCCGCAGGCGAGGGTAAAGAGCCCTTACTATGACTCGGCTTGATTGGAGGAAATTATGAAAAGAATCAAAATAGCGCAAATAGGCACGGGTCACGACCATGCCTGCGTTGTCATGCAGACCCTGAGGCTTTTGGAAAAGGAGGGGCTTTACGAGATCATCGGCTATGCAAGCGTCCCCGAGGACGACTGTAACCTGCCCGAGGTCTCCTTCAAGGGAAACAGTGCCTCCTATGAGGGTGTGCCGAGGCTTACCGTTGAGGAAATACTGAATTACCCCGGGCTTGATGCGGTCTGCATCGAGTCGGAGGATCGCGCCCTTACAAAATATGCGCTTGCCGCCGCCGAAAGGGGACTTCACATTCATATGGACAAGCCGGGCGGCACCGAGCATGAGGAATTCAACCGACTTATCGACACGGTAAAGCAAAGAGGTGCGGTTTTTCATACCGGCTACATGTACAGATACAATCCCGCGGTTTTGAAGCTGAAGCGGGACATTGCCGACGGAAAGCTCGGTGAAATCATTTCAGTTGAGGCTCAAATGAACTGCATACACGGAATCAGGAAAAGAAATTGGCTCGGCAATTTTCCCGGCGGAATGCTTTTCTTTCTCGGCTGTCATATGGTCGATCTCGTTTATTCGATCATGGGTGAGCCGGAGGAGCTTCTCCCCTTGAGCTGCTCCTCCGGCATGGACGGAACCACTGCCGAGGATTTCGGTATAGCCGTATTCAAATACAAAAACGGAGTTTCGCTGGCAAAAAGCACCGCAATCGAAAGGGGCGGCTTCGAGCGCCGACAGCTCGTTGTGGTGGGCACCGAGGGAACTGTCGAGCTCAAGCCCTTTGAATGGCTCGCCTCTCCCGAGGAATGCAGTAAGGAGGTAGTCTCTCCGCAAAAGACGGGCATAAGAGAAGCCTACTCCGACAATTGGCACGAGACGGGAAAATTCGAATATTCGCCTGTTCACGGAAGATACGATGCCATGATGCGCGCCTTTGCCTCATATGTGACCGGCGAAAAGCAAAATCCCTTTGACTGTGAATACGAAAGACGACTGCACGGTATTCTTTTAAGAGCCTGCGGAAGGGCGGAATAAGAAAATGGAAAACAAAAAGGTATTACTTATAGCCGGAGGCGGAACTCTCGGAAGATACACCGCGAAGGAGCTCACCGCTCACGGTGCTTCGGTTGACATAATCTGTCTTGAGGACTGCACTCTCGACGATCCGAGCATTCATTTTTACAAGGCCGAGGCCACCTTAGAGCTTCTCGGTGAATTCCTGCAAAACAGATATTACGACGGAATAGTCAATTTTATACACTACGCCGATCCCGAGGAATACAAGCCCGTGCACAGGATGCTCACCGGCAAGACCGATCAGCTTGTTTTCCTTTCCTCGTACAGGGTGTATGACGGCTCAAGGGAGCCGCTGACCGAGGACTCTCCGCAGCTTTTCGACACGGTAACCGACAACGAGCTTCTCACCAAGGAGGATTATGCGATACCGAAATCGAAATGCGAGCGCTTTATTCGCGACGAAAGCGGAGCCTCAAATTGGACGGTGGTTCGTCCCGTTATTTCCTTCTCGGATCGCCGCTATGATATTGTGAGAGCGCACAGCGGAGACGAAATCAAGCAGCACATTGCCGACGGCTCGCCGATTCTGCTTCCGATTGAGACAAGACACTTGCACGCAGGCCTTGATTGGGCCGGTAATTCCGGCAAGCTTATCGCCAATCTGCTCTTCAAAAAGGCCGCACTCGGAGAGGCCTTTACAGTTTCGAGTGCACAGGAAATCACCTGGGGTGAGGTGGCAGACATTTACACCGAGGCGTGCGGTGTCACCTTCAAATGGGTCGGCTTCGATGAGTATTTAAGTGAAAATCCGTGGATGCCTCTGTGGTTTTTCAAATACGACAGATTTTTCGACAGAAGAATCGACAACAGCAAAATTTTATCCGTAACCGGACTTAAGAACGAGGACTTCACTTCAATACGCGACGGTGTGCGGCTCGAGCTCAAAAAAATACTGTGAGGAAACAGAAATGAAAGCTATACTTGTTAATGACGACAGATCTCTTCGCTGGGACGAGGTTCCCGACCCGATTTTGGGAGAGGACGAGTGCCTTGTGAAAATCGAGGCTGCCGCGCTCAACCGCGCCGATCTTATGCAGCGTGAGGGTGATTATCCCCCGCCTCCCGGCTGTCCCGAATGGATGGGACTTGAAATAGCCGGCAGAATAATCGAAATGTCGGCGGGCGCCCAAAGAAAATCCGGCTTCAAGCTCGGAGACAGGGTCTGTGCCCTTCTCGGAGGAGGCGGCTATGCGGAAACGGTAAATGTAAAATACGATATGCTAATGCCGATTCCCGAAGGCTGCTCCACCGTCGAGGCCGCTGCAATTCCCGAGGCCTTTGCAACGGCATATTTGAATCTGTTCACGGAGGGCAACATAAAGTCGGGCGACACTCTGCTTATGAACGCAGGTGCAAGCGGACTTGCAAGCGTTATAATTCCCATGGCCAAGGCCTTCGGCATCAGAGTAATCACCACCGTGCTTACCGACGGGATAGCCGAATCGATAAAGCATCTTAACGCAGACAGGGTCGTGGTTACCTCACACGAGGATATTTCCGAGGTTCTCAGAGAGGAGCTTGAGCAGGGGCACGGCGTCGATGTTGCAATCGACTGTCTCGGCGGAGAAAGCATGGGCAGGTGCCTTCCCTACCTCAACCGCGGCGCTCGCTGGATAATGATTGCCGCACTTGCGGGAAAAATGACCGAAATAGATCTTAAGAATATATATGTACGAAACATACGCATAATCGGCAGCACGCTTCGCTCGAGAGCACCCGAGGTAAAGGCTCGGATACTCGAAAGCCTTGTGCGTGAGGTGTGGCCCAAGGTCTCGTCCGGCGAGGTCAGGCCAACCATCTATAAGGTGCTCCCCATAACCGAGGCGGAGGCTGCGCACGACATTCTTTACCGCGGTGAAAATGTCGGAAAGGTTGTTCTCACGGTAGAATGAGCAGGTATAAGCCGATAATAACTCCCGTGGAATACGGCCGCTCGGTTTTATCCGAGGATCAGATATTCAGGAACGGAGACGGAAGCATTTTCCGTCCGATAGTCTTCAGGCTCTTCCTCGTCAGAGCAGAGGACCGGCTGCTGCTTGTCGATGCCGGCTGTGAGACAATGCCCGGCTTTGAAATGACCGATTTTATCGGCCCCGTCAAGGCGCTTGAGCAGCTCGGGATAAGCACTGAGGACATCACCGATGTCATAATAACCCATGCTCACCATGACCACATAGAGTCGGTAAGGCGCTTCGGAAAAGCAAGGGTTTATATCCAGAAGGATGAATACGAGCTCGGCAGAGCTTATTTTGACGGAAATCAAGTGGTGACGCTTTTCGACAATGAGCTTCAGCTGCTGCTTTGCCATGACGATTGATTTTCCCGTTTTTCCGCCAAATTGCACGGTTTCAGCCCCGAATTCACCCTCTTTTGCGGCTTTTGTTCAAAATACTGTTAATAATTAAACAAAGTCCTTGAAAATTCAAAAAAATAGTATATAATAT
>CAZDEI010000067.1:0-5597 GCA_964504325.1 uncultured Eubacteriales bacterium
GTCGGATATCAGCCTGATAAGCTCCGCCTCGGCCTTCGGCAGCTCTCTGTCGGTTTTGAAATGCGGGTCGGCCTCTACTATAAGCAGGGCAACATCGGCATCGACAAAGCCTGCCGTTACATTTTTCATCATGCTTTCTCCGAGCAGATTGCGCGGCTTATGAAAGCCCGGAGTGTCTACGAAAACAAGCTGTGTTGCTCCGCGCTCGGTCACACCCATTATACGGGTACGGGTTGTTTGGGGCTTGTCCGAAACTATTGAAACCTTTTGCCCCACCGCCCTGTTTATAAAGGAGGATTTTCCCACATTCGGCCTGCCGCAGACCGATATAAAAAGATTTGCTTGCTCGGCTTCCTTCATTTTCTTCACCTTTCAAGACCTATTGCGGTCATTATGCTTTCCTCGTTTTTTCTCATTTCCGCTGCTTCATCGGGCTCCATATGATCATAGCCGAGCAGATGAAGCATTGAATGCACCGAGAGATAAACAATTTCTCTTTCGGCGGAATGACCGTATTCCTCGGCCTGAAGCAGTGCCTGCTCAAGCGAGATCACCACATCTCCGAGCATAATTCTGCCCGTTTCGGGATCGGTATCGTATACCCCGTCCTCCCCGAGAGGAAAGGAAAGAACATCGGTGCTTTTATCTATGCTTCTGAATTCTTTATTTATTTCTCTTATACGCCTGTTGCTGACAAAGGTGACCGATATTTCGGCATCCGACATGACCCGCTGCTGCTCGAGCACCGTCTCAAAGGCCTCGGATATTCTTTCCTCTATTCCTATCGGCAGCCTTGCCTTGCGCTGCAAATCGGCAAATTCAATGTATCCGCTCATTTCTGCTTTTCCTCATATCTTTCATAAGCACTGATGATTTCCTTGACAAGACGGTGTCGCACGACATCTCGTCCGTCAAATTTGACAATTTCGATCCCCTTAATGCCCTTAAGGATTTTTACGACCTCCTTAAGTCCCGAGCGTTTCCCATCGGGAAGGTCAATTTGTGTAACATCACCCGTCACGACAATTTTGGAATTGTTACCGAGGCGTGTCAGGAACATTTTCATTTGCTCATTTGTCGTGTTCTGCGCCTCATCGAGAATAATAAAGCTGTCATCAAGAGTCCTTCCGCGCATATATGCAAGCGGAGCCACCTCAATATCTCCGCGCTCCTGACAATGGGAAAATCTTTCCGCGCCGAGCATATCAAAAAGAGCATCGTAAAGCGGACGAAGATAAGGATCGACCTTTTGCTGAAGATCACCCGGAAGAAAGCCGAGCTTCTCTCCCGCCTCAACGGCCGGTCTTGTTATGATTATACGGTTGATCTGCTTTGCCTTGAAGGCGGCAATCGCCATGGCGACGGCGAGATAGGTCTTACCGGTTCCGGCCGGACCGACGCCCACCGTGACGGTGCTTGAGGAAATCGCCTCGATATAGCGCTTTTGTCCGAGAGTTTTTGGGCGAACCTGTCTGCCGGAGGCGGTAACGCATATGCAGCCCTCGGCAAGCTCACCGATTCTTTCCTCCTCATTGTCGGCAACCATTGAAAAAACATAACGAATGCTCTGCTCGTTGAGCGGATTGCCCTTTTCGGCAAGCCTTTCCATTGCGGAAAGTGCTTTTAAGGCCGACTCTGCCGACATATCCTCGCCTGTTATTCTGATTTCGGAGTCCCTTAGAACTACCGAAACGCCGTACTCCTCCTCAACAAGCCTGATATTTCCGTCAAGCTCGCCGAAGAGTCCCGTTATAAGTCCTGCCCTTTCGACAGGAAAGCTCACAGTTTTCAATTCACATTCTCCCGCATGCACAGTTATTATTCATTTTAACATAACAGCGGGCTAATTTACAGTACCAATCAATAATTTTTCTTCTCGGGCAATATTAATTTCGCAAATATAATCCGCAGTGAGAGTCACTCCGTCACTGTCCCTGACAAAGGAAAGAGCTCTTTCGATTATTTTACCCTCCGCAAACACCTCACGCTCTCTTTTTTCGAGCTTCTCAAGCGCCGCCCTTTCCGCCTGCTCATCACTCAGCAGGACCGTTCTGGTTTCGGTTTCGTAAAAGCATGCCGTTATGAGGGATATCGGCAAATAGCCTTGGGCTGTCTCAAGCCGTTTCTCGACACTCTGCCTTTCGTATTCAAAATCCGGATCACCCAGAAAAAGCGGAATATCGACAAAGGGAGTTTTCAACACACGCCTCAGCAGGCTTTTTCCTGTCCGTCGAGTATAGGTAAGACTGCGATCTGAGCGAACGGTTATTTTTTCCCTGGTTCTCGCAAATATGCTTCCCGCCGATCGAACAAGTCCGCTGCCCCCGTTTTTATAGTCTACTATTCCCGAAACGAGCAGCTCTCCCCTTTGAACAGTTGCTCCCACCCTGGTTTTCAAGGCTCCTCCCGTTACCGAAACGCGCACAACCGTTCCGTCGCGCTCGGCGATAAGATTGCTCGGCTCCTTTCCCTCAAGCTCTGCTCTTACGCTTTCGGTGATTTCCACCGTAACCCGTGTGCCCTCTATATTCACCGCACACCAGGCGATGCCGTCAACCCTGAGCATGAGCTGTGACGGAAGCCTTGCCGTATCGAGCGAGGAAATTTTCGCACCCTCACGAACACCTAGCTCTCGGAGAGCCGTATACAAAGCGCGTGAGGATATTTCACTGTTTCCCGTCACGCGTACATTCCATGCATATTTCGGAAATACAATACAGCCGATAATAAAAATCAGCAAGCCTGTCGGTATTCCGAAGCGGTATTTAAAGCCGTCGAGCATAAAGGGAAGTCCGCCGCGTGCGGTAATCGTCAGCCTCAGACCAAGCCGCCTTCTCATTTGCCTCAGTCTGCGATAATCACGCGCATAAAGGCTCACTTCTACTCCGCTTGTAACGGAGGATATGCTCCAGGCAGAGATTTCATTGCCGTTCATAAGGGTCAGCAGTCTCTCGGGGCAATCCCCCGTGATTCGAATTCGCACGAAGCCGAGCAGATATCTTAACAGCTTGATAACAAGCATCAGCTCTCACCTGCCGCTTCAAAAAGCTCGATGCCCGAAAAGCTGCCCTTTAATATCACCGTATCACCCGAATATGAATAGGCGTACATTTTACTTCCCGTAAAGGCCACGCCGCCCCTTTTGAGCAGCAGCCTTATATATCCGTCTCCGTATTCGGCAAAGCCCTTACATCCCTCAACCGTCACCTGACCGCAGGTAAGAAGCTCGATTCGCGGTCCCGTCACCGCTTTATCCTCTCCCACCGTGCCTATCAGTCTTTTTATGCCCTTGAAAAGCTTTCCCATTTTTCCACCCCGTTCGCTCCTGATATCGTAATATAAAATATGCCTGACTGCCCTCGGTAATTCTCGGTCGAGGCATATAACACCCTGCGGCGGTATAAGATTAAATTGAAATGAGGTGTCTAAATGAAATACAGACAGTTTTTGCTCAGAGGCAGGGCGGCAATCGCCCTTTGCGTGAGTATAACCTTTTTGGGCTTCCTGCTTTTTATGCCGAAAAGCTCAACCGCCGCCGCAAAATACGGACTTGCACTCTGCGGTGAAATAGTAATTCCCTCGCTCTTTCCCTTTGCCGTGGCAACGGCCTTTATTAATTCGACGAATATCGTCAAAATTCTTTGCAGGCTTTTAGAGCTGCCGTCAAGGCTTCTTTTCCGCGCTGGAGGCGGTGTCGGGACGATTTTTCTGCTTTCGGCAATCGGCGGCTATCCGATAGGTGCAAGGCTGATCTCGGAGGCACACGAGAGGGGTATGCTCGACAGCCGTTCGGCCTCCCTTCTTTTGACCTTCTGTGTCAACGGCGGACCTGCCTTTATTGTAACCGCCGTCGGAGCCGGCATGCTGTCAAGCAAAAAGGCGGGTGTGATTCTTCTTGTCGCCTCGCTCGGCTCGGCCATGCTGACAGGTGCACTTTCCGCGCGTATTATCGGCTTTGACTGCTCGGAACTCCGTACCTCCTTTAAGTCTCAGCCCGTGTCAGAGGCCCTTGTGGGAGCGGTCTGCAGTGCAGGCTCCTCGGTCTTCGGCATTTGCTGCTTTGTTATATTCTTTTCGGTTGTTTCCGCCTGTGTCTCCGAGCTGCTGCCACACGGCTGTGCCGTTGCCGCAAGCCTTATACTCGAGGTGACCGGCGGTGCTTTGTCCGCCTCGTCCTTGGGAATCACAGCGGTAGCGGCAGTGCTCGGCTGGAGCGGCCTTGCCGTTCATTTTCAAATATTCATGCTTTCGAAGAGCTTTCGGCCGAGCATACCGATTTTCTACGCAGGAAGAGCGATCAATGCTGCACTGACGGCACTTCTCGCGTTTGTAATTGAAGGACTGTTTCCCATAACCGAGTACACCTCAACGGTAAATACTGCTTCGGTCAGAGCCGGCTCGCTTTCCGCCTCATCAATAGCGCTGTTGGCAATGAGCCTTGTAATGATGCTCTGGAGCAGCTGCCTTATAGATCAAAAGCAGGCAGGCCGCAGAGGGCTTAAATAAGGCTACCGACCGCAATATACGTAACATATGCCGCCGACCAGGCCACGACAAGATGAAGCAGCAGTGAAAGCAGCGTGAGACGAAGTGAGCCGAGCTCACCCTTCAGTGTTGCCACCGCCGTAGCACACGGCGCTCCGAGAAGTACAAACACGGAAAAGGAGGCAGCCGAAGCCCTGTTGAATATTGAGCAGAGCTCGCAGTCCATCACCTCAAAGGCGGAAATAATGCTTTCCTTGGATACCGTGCCGCATATAAGTGCCGAGGCCGCCTGCGGATTACCGAAGCCGAGAGGCTTAAGCAAAGGCACAAGCAGCTCACCGAGCCTGTAAAGCATCGAATGCTCGCCGAGCTTAAGGGTATTCAAGAGCCATATTCCCATAGAGGCAAGCAAAAGCACCGTTCCTGCCTTTTTGAGAAGCTCCGAAAGGCGGTAAAGGGTCAGCGACGCAAGCTCAGAGAGCAGTGGCAGTCGATATTCGGGCAGCTCTATTACCGAATCGGTCATTCCCCCGTATTTATCGGTGTCCCTACCGAATCGGGACAGCAAATATGAAGTGACAAGTGCACAGAGCCAGCCTATCAGGTATACGGAGGGTATTACAAGCGGCGTAAGGCCGCCGAAAAAGCTCTGCGAGAGCATTAAAAGCACGGGAAGCTTTGCGGTGCAGGTGATGAACGGGAGCGAAAGACAGGCGCGCTTGCGCACCTCTCGGTCGGACAGGATTCTCGCAGACATAAGTCCCGAAGCAGTACAGCCCATGCCGGTGAAGAGCACGGGAAGCGCCTTGCCCGACAGGCCGACTCGCCGCATAAGACTGTCCGATATCACTGCGGCTCTTGCCATATAGCCGCTCTCCTCTATAAACGAAACGCAGAAGAACATTACGCTCAGCTCGGGAAGAAAGGCCAGAACGCCTCCGACTCCCGAAATTATACCGTCACATACAAGTCCGCAGGCAAGGCTGCTCACACCTATATCCGTCAAAAAGGAGCCTACCGATTCGGAAATATTAACAGTGAAAATATTTGAAATGCAATCCGAAAGATAATTCGTAAAGCCGCCGAAGGAGAGCAGCAGAGCAGTCATAAAA
>CAZDEI010000068.1:0-5584 GCA_964504325.1 uncultured Eubacteriales bacterium
CACGGCAGAGCTGATACTGACCACCGGCTTTTGGCGACATCCCGCAGATTCCGCAATTGAGGAATACGCAGGGGAGCGCGGACTTGCTGCGATAAGGCTCGGAGACCTCGGGGACGATGACTCCATGAAGGCTGTCGGTCTGTTTGAGCATAAGGGTGTTGCCAATCACCCGAACGACCGCGGAATGCAAGCAATGGCAGACAGGATCCTTGATGAGCTGAAAAAGCTGCTTTGAAGCCCATCGCCGGCATTAATAATGAACGCGGCACCCCGAACAAGAGTCGGGGTGCCGCGTATGTTTAAAACAAATTCTAATAAATTCAGTTAAGCCAAGGCTGTCGCTGCCTCAGAGGCCTTGGCCGAGCGGGCGGTGAATTCGGTCACTCCGAGGATGGTGTCACCGTCAATCTGTAAGGCAATCGGGCTGTCGAATTTTACGGTTATCTCGTCTCCCTTAATGCATTCGACGATATCGGTGAATTTTATGTGAGTGCCCTTGAATATCGACGGGAAGGCAAGCAGAGCCCTAAGCCTTGAGGCACTGTGGACGGCAACCGAGGTTATCACTCCGCTTTTTCTGTCCTGCAGAGGCGCAACCTTCATTCCGCCGCCGAAATATCTGCCGTTCATGGCAGGAGCCATCCACACACGGCTGTAGCTTTTTTGCTGTCCGTCTACCGTTATTTCCGCCTTGGGAGGACGATATTTGAACAGCAGCAAACGTGCGGCGATAGCAGTGTAGTTGATTTTTTCCTTTCCGCGAGCCTTGAGCTCATCGGCCCTCTCGCAGACTGCTCCGTCTATTCCGAAGCCGACATTATTCACAAAGCGCCTCGTGATACCGTTTACGGTCACGGTCGGAAGCTCGGCTATGTATTCGTTTATGCGGACGGCACCATCAAGCTTTTCACGATCGTCGATATCCTTCAAAAAATCGTTACCCGTGCCGTTTGAACGGAGGAAAACGGGAAATTTGAGCTCGAGACCGTAAACATTGTTGGCAAAGCGGTTAAGTGTTCCGTCTCCGCCGCAAAGGATCATTCTGTCCTCCTCGCCGAGCGTTTCGGCAAGGGCCCTCACATCGGTTACGGAGACATCCACCGAAACGGTATCCTCCGAAATTTGCTCGGCTATGGAATCCGTTCCCTCGGCTCCCTTGCCGTTATTTGCAAGACTGTTGTACAAAAGATATGTCATATTTTTCTCCGCCTCTTTACTGCAGAATTGCTGCTTCGACCCGTCGCTTTGCGTGAGCTACGGCGTAATATAACGCCGTGAAATAAACGGTGAACAGTGAATGATTTCGGTATCGGCTTCGCCGATAATTTATAAATTTGCGCCGCAGGCACTCATTATTTATTCCTTTGAGCTTACCTAAAGGATAAGCATCGCATCGCCGAAGCTGAAAAATCGGTATTTTTCGGTAACGGCGGTCTTATAGGCGGACATCGTTCTGTCATATCCCGCAAATGCGCTTACGAGCATTATAAGGGTGCTCTCGGGCAGGTGAAAGTTGGTTATCAGGGCGTCCATGCATTTGAATTTATAGCCGGGATAAATAAATATATCGGTGCTGCCGCTGCACTCGCGGATTCCGCCGCTTGAGGCGGCGCTTTCGAGCGTTCTGCAGGAGGTGGTGCCTACGCATATTACCCTGCCGCCTCTCGCCCTCGCAGCGTTGATTTTGTCGGCCGCTTCGGCAGAAATGCAGTACGATTCGGTATGCATTTTGTGCTCGGTTATGTTTTCCTCCTTTACGGGTCTGAAGGTTCCGAGTCCGACATGCAGCGTTACATAGGCAATATCAACACCCTTTTCCTTTATGCAGGCAAGCAGCTCCTCGGTAAAATGCAGTCCCGCGGTAGGTGCTGCGGCAGAGCCGAGCTCCTTTGAATATACGGTCTGATAGCGCTCTCTGTCCTCAAGCCTTTCGGTAATGTAATGGGGAAGGGGCATTTCACCGACTCTGTCGAGCGCCTCAAAGAAATTTCCCTCATGCGTAAAGCGTATTATCCTGTTTCCGTCCTCCTTGACAGAGACGACCTCACAGGACATAACCTTACCGAAATCGAAGCAGCAGCCGACCCTCGCCTTTTTTCCGGGGCCTGCAAGCGCCTCCCATTCGGAGCCGCCGAGCTGCTTTAGGAGCAGAAATTCAACCACCGCGCCCGTGTCGCGCCTTGTTCCGTAAATACGAGCAGGTAGAACCCTTGTGTTGTTGAGAACAAGGCAGTCACCCTCGTGCAGATAATCGATTATATCATAAAAATGCCTGTGCTCAAGCTCCTCCTTGCCTCTGTCAAGCACAAGCAGACGGGAGGAGCAGCGCGGCTCAATGGGTGTCTGCGCTATGAGCTCCTCCGGAAGATCGTAATAAAAATCGCTTTTTTTCATTTCCATATTGGTATTTTCTCCGAATTAACATAATATGTAAATACAGGCCGAATGTCTGCCGCTCGGGTACAAAAACCGAGCTGTGTTTCGGCGTGTGATACATTGTTTTAAGGTATACAAAAGAAAAATTGACAAACACATACCGCAATGATATATTTATATAAATACGGATATAAAAACAGTTGCGGCAGCCCAATTAATTATATATTCTTTTCGGTAATACTGCAACATCTTTTTAGGGGGATTGAGGTAATCATGGAAAAATACAGGGTGGGAATAATCGGAGCCACCGGAATGGTCGGTCAGCGCTTTATCACGCTTCTCGCCGAGCATCCTTGGTTTGAAATAGCGGTGCTTGCGGCAAGCGGCAGAAGTGCAGGAAAGGCATACTCGGAGGCTGTGGGTGACCGTTGGGCAATGACCTCACCGCTGCCTGCAGGGGTTGCCGAAATGACAGTGCTTGATGCCGAGGCCGATGCGCAAAAAATAGCGAATTCAGTCGATTTTGTATTTTGCGCCGTAAATCTCGATAAGCAGGCCACAAAGGCTCTTGAGGAAAAATACGCTCTGCTTGAGTGTCCGGTGATATCAAACAACAGTGCCAACCGTTGGACTCCCGATGTACCCATGCTCATTCCCGAGCTTAATTCCGATCACGCCGAAATCATAAGCGTTCAGCGCAAAAGGCTCGGAACAAGGCGCGGCTTTATAGCGGTAAAATCCAATTGCTCCATACAGAGCTATGTTCCGGCACTGCATGCTCTGCGCTGCTTCGGAGTAAAATCGGTCGCGGTGACCACCTATCAGGCAATCTCGGGTGCGGGCAAGACCTTTAAGAGCTTTCCCGATATAATCGACAATGTCATTCCATATATTGCGGGCGAGGATGAAAAATCCGAAAAGGAGCCGCTTAAGGTTTGGGGCAGAATTGAGGACGGAAAAATCGTGGCGGCAGATTCTCCCTCAATAACCGCGCAGTGTCTTCGTGTTCCCGTTTCCGACGGACATATGGCAGCTGTATTTGTCTCCTTTGACAAAAAGCCGACAAGCTCGGAAATACTCGAAAAATGGGACTCCTTTGTTCCCGACACCGCAGGACTTGCTCTGCCGAGCTCTCCTGAAAAATTCCTGAGATATTTTGAGGAGGACGCTCTGCCGCAGACCCGCCTGCAGCGCGATATCGACAAGGGCATGGCGATCTCACTCGGAAGACTGCGTGAAGACACCGTGTTCGATTACAAGTTTGTGGGTCTCTCGCACAACACTCTTCGCGGCGCCGCGGGCGGAGCGGTGCTTGCCGCCGAGCTTCTGTGTGCCAAGGGCTATATAACAAAAAACTGATTTCGGAGCTGAAAGCATGAAAAAACGAATATTTACGGGCTCGGGTACCGCACTTGTCACCCCGATGAATGCCGACGGAAGCATAAATTATACAAGGCTCGGCGAATCGGTCGAGCATCAGATAGAAAACGGTACCGATGCACTTATAATACTCGGAACCACCGGTGAATCTCCGACAATAAATTATGAGGAGCGCGACCGTATTGTGCAAACGGCGGTGGCCCGGGCCAAGGGCCGTGTGCCGATCGTGGTCGGTGCCGGAAGCAACGATACCGTTCGCTCGGTTACAATGGCGCGCCTTGCGGCCGACTGCGGTGCGGATGCTCTGCTTATGGTCACCCCCTTTTACAATAAAACCTCGCAAAGAGGCATAGTGAGCCACTATAATTATATTGCCGACCGCGTCGAGCTTCCGATAATTCTTTATAATGTTCCCTCGAGAACGGGATTGAATATCAGCCCCGAAACATATTCGGAGCTTTCAAAGCATCCCAACATCTGCGCCGTCAAGGAGGCAAACGGTGACCTCGATTCGATAAGGCGAACCAAGGAGCTTTGCGGCGACGAGCTTGATATTTATTCGGGAAACGATACCGATATTTTCGAGGTGCTCGAGCTCGGCGGAATCGGGGTTATCTCGGTGCTTTCGAATATTTTGCCTGCAGAGGTGCACAAAATGTGCCGTGCATATTTCGACGGTAACAGGGAGCTTTGCTGCAGTATGCAGGAAAAGTACAGACCCCTGATAAATGCACTTTTTGCCGATGTCAACCCGATACCGGTAAAGGAAGCAATGAATCTGCTCGGAATGCAGGCGGGACCGCTCAGGCTCCCCCTTGTCGGCACCGACGAAAGGACTCTCGAGCTGCTCAAAAAAGAGCTTCATGCACTCGGAATTTATTAAAAGGAAGTTTTATAATGCTCAGCATTTTACTGTGCGGATGTAACGGAAAAATGGGACGGGCCGTAGCAGAGCTCGCCTCCGAGAAGGCTTCGGTCACCATCGCCGCAGGAGTCGATATATCACCCGACTCAAGCGGTGCCTTTCCCGTGTTCGGAGATATAAACGATGTGGTCGTGGACTGCGATGTCATAGTTGATTTTTCTTCACCCTCAATGCTTGCTTCAATGCTTGAATTCGCAAAAAAGAGGCGAATTCCCGCCGTGCTTTGCACCACGGGCTACAGCGATGAGGATATTGAAAAAATCAAGGTCGCGTCGGAGTCGATTCCTGTCTTTTTTTCTTATAATATGTCGATGGCAGTCGCGCTGCTGACCGAGCTTTCGGTCAAGGCGGCACAGGTGCTCGGTGAGGATTACGATATCGAAATAATCGAAAAGCACCATAACCGCAAGCTTGATGCACCGAGCGGTACCGCTCTTAAGCTTGCCGATGAAATAAACAGGGCGACCGAGGAAAAATATGCTTACGAATATGATAGGCATTCGAGAAGAGCTGCCCGCCGTAAAAACGAGATCGGAATCAGCTCGGTCCGCGGCGGAACAATAGTCGGCGAGCATGAGGTGATCTTCGCAGGCTGTGATGAGGTGCTGACGGTGAAGCACACTGCTTATTCAAGGCGTATCTTTGCATCGGGTGCACTGCGTGCCGCCGAATTTATCAGGGAAGCCGACTCGGGTCTTTATTCCATGAAGAACCTTGTATAGGCTATATCCGAGCCTATATGCAGCTGACCTCGGAAATGATTGACATTCGGTGAAATTAATGCTATAATCTTTCTTGCTTCGGCGCCGTGAGGTGCCGAAAAATATGCGGGCGTGGCGGAACTGGCAGACGCGCCAGACTTAGGATCTGGTGGGAAACCGTGGGGGTTCGATTCCCTTCGCC
>CAZDEI010000069.1:0-5504 GCA_964504325.1 uncultured Eubacteriales bacterium
AGTGAGGATCTTACCATTGCAAGACCGCTTCCCGTTAAATTACTGAAGGCAGAGGTGGAGGTGAAGGCATTGTAGACCGGCTCGCTTGCGAATTTGAGATCGTCCGAGCTGCCGCCGAGGCTTCCGCCAGCGTAGCTCATCGTGATGCTTCCGTTGCTGCCCGAAACGGCGCAGGCATCGGACATCGGAGTGTCTCCGGTGACCTTAATATTCGAAAGTGAGAAGGGGAAGGCCGTTCCGCTGTAATCGTTAAAGAAGCCGAGTGAAAGCTTTTCGTCAAGCACGGTTGCACCTGTGCTGCTCTTTACGGCCGCACGGTAATCTATACCGTCGCCAGAGCAGTTGACACCGTTGACATAGAATTTTATGATTCCGTTATTATATTCAAGCTTGAGATTTACAGTGACGCTGCCCGAGGTTGCGACGGGACCGAGGTTGCCGGTGACCTTGAGCCATACCGAGCGTGCGTCTCCCGTGCCCTTGGTAAGGGCGGTCAGGGTCTGCTGCGCCTTTGTATAATCCGTGAGGTTGGGGCGTATGACACCGCCGATGCGGTAAATGCCCGACTGCTTTCCAGCAGAGGAATCAAAGGCGAGACGGCAGGTGCCTATCTGTATTCCTATTGCACTGTCGTTGCCCGTTTCAGTGCCGTGGCTTTCAAAGGTTACATCGCCCGAAAGAGTGAAATGCGAGCGCTCATCGAGCTTGAGTCCCGTAATAACCGCATTTCCGCCTGCGGCAACCGAGACGCTGCCGTTCTGTACATAGGAGTCGGAGTAGTCCGCTCCGTTCACAAGAAGTCTGACATAGGTTCCGAGAAGGCCTGTGGCCTCGGTGCGCTCCGGAACAATGTCCGAAAGGCCGAGGCTGTCACGGTAGGAGGAGGTTTTTCCGCCTGTTACGAGCACGGTTCCGCCCGGTCTTACCGATACGGTGACATAGCCGTTGCTGCCTACGGTGTATTTGGCTCCGGTGAACCAGTCGGTGAGGACGTTTCCCGAGGCAATATTGGCCGAGCGGGCATATACGGTCTTGGAGGTGTAGGAGGAGCCTCCGTTCGAAAGCACCAAAACGGAATCGCTTTCGTCAAAGCGTGCATAGTCGTAGGAATCGGTGCTGAGGGCAAGCTCTATGAGAGCACCCGTCTTGATTGCGGGATACTGCTGACGGAGCTCAAGCAGAGACTTGGTATAGCTCATCGTCCAGCTATCCCAATTTTCCTCGTTCCAATCAAAGCTTGAAAAGCCGAGATGGCAGGCCTGGTTGCCGGTTCGGTCGGAGGACATTGAAAAGTTGGTTTCCTCTCCGTAATAGAGGGAGGGGGAGCCGACAAAGGTCATTTGCAGGAGCTTAGCCGTCATAAGGCGGTAGCGGTTTGAGGCGTCAAAGCTCACATAGGAAACGTCATGTGTGTTGAGCTGAATGTGATTGCTTTCGGCGGTTCCCCTGAGTCTGCCCCAAATATAGCGTGTGAGGCCCTCTCTCACGCTTGAAAGGGAGGGGGAGCCGACAAAGGTCATTTGCAGGAGCTTAGCCGTCATAAGGCGGTAGCGGTTTGAGGCGTCAAAGCTCACATAGGAAACGTCATGTGTGTTGAGCTGAATGTGATTGCTTTCGGCGGTTCCCCTGAGTCTGCCCCAAATATAGCGTGTGAGGCCCTCTCTCACGCTTGAAAGGGAGGCGGCACCGCCGATGGGGGATTTGTCCTGATATATGTATCCGAGCAGCAGAGTGCTTGTGCCGGGCATCTGCCATTCGGCATCCCATGCGCCGGATTTAAGCTGAGAGTCACCCGAGGATTCCGAAAGAATGACCGTGTCTGGATTTATATTCTTTACGGCAGAGCGGATAGCCTTCATTATCGGAACGGTTTGAAGGTTGGTGTGTCTGCCGGAGCTGTTTTCGGCATCCGTGTAATTGTAGTCGTCGGTATAGCCCTCGTGTCCGGTTATCCAGCCGCCGCAGTCAAAGCGGTAGCCGTCAATGCCGTAGCCGAGAGAAATGCTCGAATACCTCTGTAAAAACGCTTCGGGAGTGCTGTATATGAGCGAGGCGGCAACATCGTTCATATTGTTTATGACATAGCCGCCCCATTGGCTTGCATATCCGCCGTTGCCGACATCGGATATAACGCCGTAGTAAGGACTGTCGGGATTAATACTTCCGTCGGAGGAATTATATGCACCTGCATTGGGCCAAAATTTCGTGGTGTTGGCATAAATACTGTTGTTGGGAGTAAAGTATATGGCGACATCCTGCATTATACGCAGATCCTTGCCGTGCAGGGTTGAAATGAGCTCCTTGAATTTGTCGGAATTACCGAAGGTGCTGTCGATCTGGTTGAAGTCGGAGCTGCCGTAGCCGGCATTCTGCTCCGCCTTTTGAACGGGGTTGAAGAATACCGCATCGATGCCGAGGCTTTTTATGTATTCCGCCTTGTTGATTATGCCCTGAAAATCTCCGCCGTAGCGGTCGTTGAGCCCGTTGTGCTCGATATCCCACGGCTGATCGTAATTGGAGCCGCCCGCTGTGTCGTCGTTGGAGGTATCACCGTTAAAAAATGCATCGGGCATAAGGGAGTACCATGCTGCGCCCTTCGCCCAATCGGGGGTCGAAAAGCCGGGAAGCATGTACCAGCCGTAGGTATAACCGGCCTTGGTTGTCGATACCGGCGAGGAGGTTACACTGCCCTGAGGGCGCTGTGTTAAATAATATGTGCGAGAGCTGCTGACCGCCGAGAACATGTAGTAAAAGGCATCACTCGGAACGGTAAAGGAGACGCACCAATAGTCATAAGCACCCGTCACATCGCCGTGAGCAGAGCTTTTTGTCATGCCGAGGGTCGTTTCCGCACCGTTTGAGGCGGCGGCTCTTATCAGCCTCGCACTCGAAACGGCGTTTTTGGCGGTTCTCAGCCAAATCGTAAGAGTTTCGCCAGCCGCAGGCTCGGTGTTGCTCATAAAGACCGATGACTGATCGTGAAACAGCTCGGGAGCCGCGGCAGCGGAGGCTGTCAGCAGTCCGCTCTGCCATATACCCGACATCGAGGTGAGCAAAATTGCCGCAGCCGCGACCGACGAGACAAGCTTCATCAGTCGGCGACGCATTGGTTGCTTTGTCATAATTAAAACAGTCCTTTCATTATGTACAAACCCTTTTGTTGAATTTGTATGAAACCATAAGTAATATTAGCATAACCGACGGTTAAAATCAACATATAAAGAAGCTTTTATTATTAAAATAGGTATAAAATTTCAAAACGGTGCCGCTTGTCGGTCGAACCCTGTCGACGGCTGCCGAAGCGGCGGAAAAGCAGCGCGAATTTTCTGTTTACAAATTTGCGAAATTAAAGTATAATTATATTTCACGGAGGTGATGGTATGCAAAGATTGATGAGCTTCATGCGCTCTGCAATGGAGAAATACAATATGATAGCGGAGGGTGACAGGGTTGCCGTCGGCGTTTCGGGCGGAAAGGATTCTCTCTGTCTTTTGTATGCGCTTGCCGAAATGCGTCGCTTTTATCCCAAGAACTTTGAGGTTGTCGCAATAACCGTCGATCCTCAGTTCGGAGGAGCTCCCGGCGATTATTCGAGGGTTGAGGAGCTTTGCAAGGACCTCGGTGTCGAATACATAATAAAGCGCACCGAGCTTTGGAGAATCGTTTTCGAAATAAGAAAAGAGGAAAATCCCTGCAGCCTGTGTGCCAAAATGCGCAGGGGCGCTCTGCATGATGCCGCTGTGGAGGCCGGCTGCACAAGGGTCGCGCTCGGACATCATATGGACGATGCGGTGGAAACCTTCTACATGAATCTTTTTCAGGGCGGAAACATAGCCTGCTTTTCTCCCGTGTCCTATCTTTCGAGAAAGCAGCTTTATCTTATAAGACCGATGATATTCGCAGAGGAAAGATATATCAACCGTGTTGCGGTAAGGTATGAGCTGCCCACGGTTAAAAGCGAGTGCCCTGCAGATGGCTGCACCGAGCGACAGAAAATGAAGGAAAAGCTCGGCGAATGGAAGCGGGAAATTCCCGATATAAAAAAGAAAACCCTCGGTGCCATGCAGCGAGCGGAAATATCCGGATGGTAATATTGAATTTCAACGAAAAGGAAAGGAGGGCGGCAGCATGAAATACACGGTTAATCCCTTCCCCGAGGAGGGCTTTGTATCCGTGCCCGCGGCGGTCGTCACGCGCTTCTTGAAGCTTGCGACGCCGACACAGCTTGCCGTGCTTCTTTGGGCCTGTAAAAACGGTGCAGGCGGCTTTTTGCCTGCCGAGGCGGCCGAGGCACTGAGAATTTCCGAGACCGAGGCCGAGGAGGCTCTTGATTTTTGGACGGAAAACCGACTTCTCTCCTCCGAAAGGCCACCCGTGCAGCAGCCTGCCGAGCAGCCGCCCGCAAAAAGGTCGGTCAGACCCGAAACCGTAAAGCCCGACAGAAACGAGACGGTGAGACGGGGACTCGAATCTCCCGAGATAGCCTTTCTGCTTCAGGAGGCACAGAAAAAATTCGGCCGCGCGCTTAAGCAGAACGAGGCCTCCACCGTGGTTTGGCTTTATGACGATGAGGGAGTCTCACTACCTCTTATGCTTATGCTTTTCGAGCATGCGCATGCCGAAAACAATTTCAAGATAGGCAATATAGAAAGAACTGCCGTGGAATGGATAAACGCCGGAATTACCGATGTCAGACAGGCAGAGGAATATCTTGTCGAAAAAAAGGCAAGGCAGGGCGCCTGGCAGACGGTCATGTGTACAATGGGAATACCATCGAGAAAGCCGAGTGAAAGGGAAGCGGCCTTTGCCGCAAAATGGGTAAACGAATGGCACCTGTCGACCGAGCTGCTCGGTGAGGCGTACAATATCTGCGTTGACAAAAACGCCAAGCTCAGTCTGCCGTATATCGATAAAATTCTCGAAAAATGGCACTCGGCAGGCTATACCTCGGTTGAGCAGACAAGGAAAGAGCAGGAAAGCAAGGCAGCTGTCCGTGCCGTCTCCTCAAAGGGCGTGTACGATTTGAAGCTTGCCGAAAGAATGATGCTTTCCGACGGGGAGGATGAATTATGAAAATCGACAGTAAGGCACTCTCTGCCGCTCATGAGGCGGTGCTTTCGCTGAAAAAGCGGGAGGACGGAGAATACTCCGAGCGTCTGTCGGCACTCAGAGCCGAATGCCCCGAGCTCGCGATGCTTGAGTCACGACTTTCCGCCGTCGGCGCCGAAACGGTAACAGCCGCCATTTCCGGCAATACCGCCGCGATTGAGGCTTTAAGAGAAAGAGCCGCTCGGCTTTCGGCACAAAAGGCGGAGCTTTTGAAGAAAAACGGTCTGCCTCCCTCTCCGCGCAGAAGCTGTGAAAAATGCGATGACAGCGGAGTGCTGAACGGAAAATACTGTGAATGCGTGCTTAAGCAGGCAAAGCGAATATCACTCGAGACCGCTCTCGGTCCCGTGGCTGCCTTCGGTGCGGATTTTTCGAATTTCTCGCTTGACAGATAC
>CAZDEI010000070.1:0-5466 GCA_964504325.1 uncultured Eubacteriales bacterium
CTTCCAAAGAGAACTCCACACGCACCTTTTTCGAGTCGACCTCTCCCTTGGAAAGAAGGACAACCGTCTCAAGGCTTACCGGTCTTGAGCATTTCCATTTTGCCAAGGCAATTTATTTCGACGAGGTCAATCCCTACGGTAATGCGTTGCTTTCACACTATCCGATCGAAAGCGTTGAAAAGGTTATCATACCTATACCCGAGAAGCCCGCGTATGACGGCTACTATGAGCAGCGTTGCCTGTTAAAGGCAAGGCTCGCAAACGGTCTTACCGTGCTTGTTATCCATTTCGGTCTTAATCCCGATGAGGCCGAAAGAGCCGTTCAAGCGGTGCTCGAAAATCTTGAGGATGAAAAATGCATACTCATGGGTGACTTTAATTTAACACCCGACAGCGAGCTTTTACGCCCCATCAGAGAGCGTATGCGCGACACGGCCGACTGCTTTTCGGAGCCGCTTCTGAGCTTTCCCTCCGACAAGTCCGAGATGAAGATCGATTATATCTTTGTGAGCCGCGACATTGAGGTTGTGGCTGCCGATATTCCGGCCTGTGTTGCCTCGGATCACCGTCCTCATACCGCCGAAATCAAGCTCAATTGAACAGAATACAGCCAAAACGAAGGTCTGTCCGTTGCATTAGCGAGGGACAGGCTTTTTGCTTGGAATTATTAGGCTTTTTATTTGAGCAGCCTGTCTGCGGAAAAAGTCGGACTCAGCCTCACGGAACGGTTCTGAATATACAAAAATTTTGCGTAAATGACGGTCCGGGAATTCGCACCACCGTGTTCTTAAAGGGCTGCCCTCTGCGATGTCTTTGGTGTCATAATCCCGAAACGCAGAGCGGCAATGTCGAATTTATGTATTATGCGGAAAAATGTACACACTGCGGACGCTGCGCAGCTGCCGACGCCGACAGTGCCTTTGTCTGCTTTAACGGTGCAAGGGAGGTCTGCGGCAAGCTGCTCGACAGTGAGGAGGTCATGCTGGAGCTGCTGAAGGATAAGCTCTTTTACGACAGGTCGGGAGGGGGAATAACACTTTCGGGAGGCGAGCCGTTTTTCCAGTTCGCTTTTTCGATGGAAATTCTTACCGAGGCTAAGTCGAGTGGTCTGCACACCGTGCTTGAAACCTGCGGATATACCGAGGCGGATAAAATTCGCGCGGCAGCCGAGTACACCGATCTCTTTCTGTTTGATTATAAGGAAACCGATCCTCAAAGGCACAAGCTGCTTACGGGTGTCGAAAACGGCTTGATTATTAACAATTTGGAGCTTTTGGACAGACTTTCAAGACCTACCGTGCTCAGGTGTCCGATCGTGCCGGGCTATAATGACTCGAACGAGCACCTTAAGGGAATATGCAGTCTTGCAAACGGCCTGGACTGTATTATAGCCGTTGAGCTTGAGCCGTATCATTCATTGGGCGAAGGTAAATACATCTCACTCGGAAGAAGCGGCTTTACAGCGGCCGTGCCCACCGAAAAGCAAAGAGAAGAATGGCTGAGCAATATTTCCGAGGCCTGTAAAAGGCCCGTAAGGCTTGCCTGAATACCCACGGCGGTTTCCGGGACTCGGAGCTTATTGTAGCGTCTAAGTGAAAAGTGGAAAGACCTCGCTCTCCGTTTTATGGGAGGGTGAGGCCTTTTTGTCTTATAAGGTCGAAGTAAGACGAGCGGCTTAAAGCTTTATATGCTTAAGGGTTCTTTCGGCATAATCAGTCAGCTTGACAGAGCCGGCACCGAAGATTGTGGAGTAAAGAGAATTGTTTATGGGGGCCTGCCAATATTCCGGGATTCCCTTCATGCCGTTTGCCATTCCGAGTATCGAGCCGATCGTAGCACCGTTGCAGTCGGTATCAAAGCCTGTTTCGACAGCCATGCAGATTGATCTGCCGTAATCGCCCTTTCCGTAAAGAAGGGCGGCGGTGACTATTACCGCATTTGATATGGTATGACACCAATCGTGGGGATCGTGCTCGTCATAGCGCCTGTGAACGGCCGCGAAGCACTCCTTTTCGGTTACACCGCTTTCATAGCCTGTAAGCACCTCGAGCACGGCCTCGTACAGCCTTGAGGTGTAGGGGATCTGCGACAGACCACCCATGATTATCTCCTTCATATCATCTGTAACCGCAGCGGTTGCGAGCATTGCGGCAACAAGCATCTCACCGTATATTCCGTTTTTAATATGGGAGATCGAAGCATCCCTGAAGGCCATTTCGGCTGCCGTCTCGGGGTCGGCGGGATTGATATATCCAAAATAATCAGCTCTTATCTGAGCGCCTATCCACTCACGGTAGGGATTCTTGTAATCTGCTGACTCGGGAGGCTCAAAGCCCTTTATGAAATTGCAGTAGGCAACCCTCTCGGCGGTGCAGTAGCAATCCTTTCCCTGAAGGCTGAGCCATGCTCTTGAAACATCGTATGGTGTGAAATCTCTGCCGTAGCGGTCTATTATCTTTTGAGCCATTACAGTGTAATTTGTGTCGTCATCGGCGGGCATTTCCTTAATCTCGTCGGCAAAGTATCGCCCCTCAAAGCGGAAGCTGTATTTGTTGATTATAGCCTCGCTGATATCGCTTTTGAGAATATATCTGTGCAAGGGATAGTTGCCGGTTTCGGTCAAAAACGGAATCAATTCGTCCGTGCGTATTCCTTCAACCGTAACCCCCAAAAGACAGCCGCAGCATCTGCCGGTCCATGCGGCGAGAATTTTGTCCTTAAGAGCCTCGGGATTGGCCTTGGACAGTGGCTTGGCATCTCTTCTGAGCGCTTTAATTTCTTCTAAGGATGAGGGCTCGATATATTTGTGATCTTCGCGGTAGCTTGCGTTACGGACTACCTCGAAGAGCACATCGCCGAGACGCTTCTTAGCCTCGCCCTTAGGCAGTCGTGATACAGCGGCAAACACATCCTTATAGGCGGAAAGCTCAAGCCCCTCCTCAGTCGACTGGCGGTATTCGGTTAAAAGATTTGAGGAATAGGATTCCCAGTCGTGAAGGTTGGCAAATTTCGGCTTCAGTGTCTTGCTGTGCACAAGCTCCTCGGTAATTCTTGTGTTGCTGTCGAATACAAGGGCATCAAGTGAAATGTCAAAGTATTTACAGAGCCTTATCAGCTTTTCAAGCTCGGGAACAGAAGCGCCGCTCTCCCATTTTTGAACAGATTGTCTCGATACACCGAACAGCTCGGCAAATTTTTCCTGAGACATACCGACATTGCCGCGCAGCTTTGCTATAGTTTCTCCGATAGCCATAATCAACACTCCGTTATTAAAATTATTACACACTGCAGGTGCTTAACAGTATTATATCAGCGGCTTTTGCTGCCTGCAAGCAGTCACGGGGTGACATTTCGGCAACCGTGGGTTGTCAAAAAACGCGGCGCCGTAAAGCGGCACCGCGTGCATTGTCAAGAGCTTGAAAATCAAAGCCTTATAAGTTTTCCTATCAGTACATACCGTGCATTGTCAAATTCATAGGTGCAGGTTGACATGGTGATAACCGTGTCCTCCTCCGAAAGTCGAACGTCCGACTTGAAGGTCGAGGCGGAGTCTTCGCCGTAAAGCAGCTCGGCAAGCAGCTGCCGGTCGGGCTCGGCCGAGTATATGGGCGAATCGCTTCTGACCGTAAGACCGCCGACAAGCTCAATCCTGTAGTCACCGTCAGGAGTCAGATAATACATGATGGGGTGCTCGTCGTAGTAGCTCTGATTTTTGTATTTGACTATTGATGTGAGCATCGAGCCGTCAAGCATATGATGACCGTATATTATATAGTTGCCGCCCGAAGGGCTTGAGCGGTAATCGGCAAAGAGGGTGCCGCTGACAAGATAGCTTTTGTCAAGGCCCTTGTAGAGATAGAAGCTGTTGTCGTCGCTTTGAACCACGGGATAGCTTATCGGAGTATCGGCAGAGTAGAGCCAGCCCACTACATCGGTATTTATTTTAAGCAGAGCGTTGAAATCGATGCTCGCAGGCGCCTTTTCGGACTCGGAGCCGTCATTGCTCCCGCTGTCGATTATGCTTACGAGCTCGCTTTGCAGCTTGCCGTAGGAAAGCCGCGCACTTCTTCGCTCGGCCACGATTTTAACAATATTTATCGCGGATACCGTAAAGACCGCTGCGAGCAGCAGTATTACCACGGAAAAAGCAATGCCCTTGGGAGTCGGCCGTTTAAATGTAATTTTAAATAGCATTTCCTGCCTCCGTAAAGCTTTTTTCTTATTATATATTATTTGCTCCGCAATTTGCAATCTGTATTTTAAATATGTACCTGCATATCGCACCGGAGCGTACATAATATATTTTTAACGGGCCGAGAGGCGCAATTGATAATAAAAGAGGAGTGTAAGGGTTATGAAGCCTTGGAATTTTTTCAAAGAATACAGGAGCTATTTGCTCGGCGTAGGGGTGACACTTGCAGCGGGAGCGCTTTCCTCGCTGTTTGTTGTCCTCGGAGCGGATTACGGAAGCCTCGAAAAGCCGCCGCTGTCGCCGCCTGCGGTGCTTTTTCCGATTGCCTGGACACTCCTGTATATTTTGATGGGCATCGGCCTCGGCAGAATACTCGGCCTTGCCTCGGCAGACGGTATTAAGGCCGCGATTAAGGTATACGCGGCACAGCTTGCCGTGAATATTCTTTGGCCGTTTTTCTTTTTCACTCTGCAGCTGTATCTTTTTTCATTTGTGTGGCTTACCTTGCTGCTGGTGCTTGTCATTGCCATGCTGATCATATTTTACGCGGTGCGGCGTGAGGCGGCTGTTATCAATATACCGTATCTTATTTGGCTGCTTTTTGCCGGCTATTTGAATTTCGGCGTCCTTATTCTTAACGGATAGGCAGCCGAATGTCGTTTTTCGGCGAAAAATAAATATATGAAAAAAGTGTTAATATTTTAAAAAAGCACTTGAAATTTCCTGAAAATGGTATAATATATATATTAGCACTCAGGGATTCAGAGTGCTAAACAACGGATTCGCATTTTACTTTCATAGGAGGAATAAGATATGACAATCAAACCGTTGACCGACCGTGTGGTCGTCAAGGCAGTTGAGGCGGAGGAAACCACCAAAAGCGGTATCATTCTTGCCGCTTCCGCTCAGGAAAAGCCGCAGATCGCAGAGGTGGTTGCAGTGGGCCCCGGCGGCATTGTGGACGGCAAGGAGGTCGTCATGTACGTCAAGGTCGGCGATAAGGTAATCACCGGCAAGTACTCGGGCACAGAGGTCAAGCTGGACGGCGAGGAGTACACCGTTGTCCGTCAGTCTGACATTCTTGCCGTTGTAGAATAATTTTTTGAGGTGAACAGATATGGCAAAGGAAATTCTTTTCGGCGCAGATGCGCGTAATGCTCTTCAGGCAGGTGTCGACAAGCTCGCCGACGCAGTTAAGGTTACACTCGGCCCCAAGGGAAGAAATGTTGTGCTTGACAAAAAGTTCGGCGCTCCGCTTATAACAAACGACGGCG